>JAFGHO010000122.1 GCA_016930085.1 Spirochaetales bacterium | reverse complement strand
TCATATGACAGCATCTGTTTTGCATGAGTTTCATCTTATCATGACTGAACTAATGAGAGAAAAACTGCTCAACCTGACAATGTTCGGATCGTGGTGCTCGTTATCCGGTGTCATTGCCGGTATATTGTCCTGTATTGATCCTTTGATCATAAAGGAACACATCTGGGGAAACCAGCGGATGAGCCGGTACCGGGCGGTTTCGGATGATCCCGATGACGGCCGGGTCCACGTGCATGTGTATTTCACCGGGGGTGTGTACCGGAAGATCAAGCTGCTGCATGCCGATTTGAATTTTTACAGTATCGCGCAGCTCCTGCGGTGGCTGCTCGATGTGTTTTTGTCGATGGTTGAGAGATATGGGAAGAGGGTGATTGAAGAATTCGAGAAACGATTCAAGCAATGGAGTCGTGAGGAGAGGAAATTGCAGCAGTCCCCCCGTAGGGAAATACGACAATTGTATAGAATAATTTAGCATCTTCCGGGGCGGAATAGATTAGCTTCCATATACACGAATCATTTTTCGCCATTCTGTATACTGCGTCTATAAAACACATATCCAAACCAGTCCCCCGCTTTGCGCCTATCAACCCCAGTCTCTACAGGCAGCATAATCGTGGCTGTCTACAGGACCAATACACTCATACACAGAAAATGCCAGACAGGAAAGATTCACAACTTATAAAATCAATTATTCAACAGGAACTAAGTAGTGATGGTTTTTATCATTGCGTTTGTCGGCTCGAGCATATCGCATGGAGAAGGTATGGTAGAGTCCCATAAAAATATGACGCCCGGTTTATTCGAACTACAAGCAGCTACACTGAAAGCATTCCTTCTCCTATTGAATCGTCGAGTCGGTGACGCTGACTGGCGTGTCTTCATGCATGGATATTCCGGGATAAGCCGGGTACCATGTACCGCCCGTGTTGTTGCGGATCACGGACCGGTCGATGACGATGGCGCCCGTGTGATCGTTCGAAACAAAAAAAACCGCCGAACCGTGTGCGTTTACCGTATTGTGTTCGATCAGGGTGCCGAAAATACGCAAGGTCATCGTGTTTCCGTCATTGTATATGGCGCCGCCGCTGCCGCCGCCCGGTGTGCCGGATTGGGCCGGGTTGCCGCCCCAGCCGACCGCCTCATTGTATGAAAACCACGAATTGATGATTGTCCATGAAACGCCGATGCTGCTTATCCCCCCGCCGTTTGAACCGCTGTTTCCGTATGCGGCACCCCCACCGAAGGTCGAGTGAACGATGTAGACGGGAAGACCGTTGTACTGGGATAAAGCGCGGATCGCCGCGCCGCCGGTGTCCGGTCCGGTCGAGGTGCAGACATTATTGAAGAACCGGCAGTTGACGACCTTGAACCGTCCGCCCCGAACCCAGATCGCGCCCCCGCCGTCATATGTCGTATCCGAGGTCGAATTGCCGTTGATGAATGTGAGGTTTTGCACGGTCAGTCTTGGATGATTCTGGTTGTCACATTGTGGGGTAGTCCAGACCTGGTTTTGATCGCAGGTGTTCATATAGAGAATCCGCGTCGTTCCGCCGCCACTCAGCGTCACCTTCGAGCCCCCGTCGATGACGATCGCGGGCCCCGTGTCGTTGAAGATTTTTGCGGGTTCGGTGAGCGTAATGGTAACGGGCGCCTCCCCGCAGTCGAAACAGATCGTTCCGCCCTGAGCGACCGCAGCCACGAATGCGGAAGCGGTACAGCTTTCCGGGGTCCCGTTTCCGACAATATGGTCGGGGTCCGAAACATCTTCCTCCATGGCTTCCGGAGGAACGGGATAATTCCCGTCGGGGTTTCCGGCCTGCGGGAGGCCGTCACCGTCATTCGAACCGTTCAGATTACAGGTCATGCAAAATATGAGGGGACAGAGGATCAATACAATAACCGGCAGGCATCGTAACATAAAATTCTCATTCATTGAATATCTCCATTTATAAGCTTATTTTTGCGTCATTATATCATAAATCGGGTATTCCTGCAAACTTTTTATTTAAAGACAGTAAAGCTTTTGTAAATCCGATACGCGGATCTGTCATGAAATACGGATGATAACGGTCGATTCCGGTTTTTTCCATAATCAGCCTTTTCCGAATAACCCGCTATTTTCTCTGAAAAATCGACAGGAAGGGGAGTCCGTGCGCCGGCAACTGTTTTTTTCTCTGGAAATACGATCGGTATGTACTATACTGATACCCATGAGACCACGAACCTTGATGATCGTGATATCGATCCTTGTTTTTACACTGACTCACTGTGTTTCGGCAAAAAACGGGCGGATGCCCCCCTCGAGGCCTTTTCTCATGGGATTTACCCCGCTCCCCTATGACTATTCGATCGAGGCGGTCACCGAAACATACCGCCTCATCAACGGCCACGGCGACATGATCTGCCATCATTTCGACGGCGGTGTTCCCTGGCAGGAAAGCTATGACAATTCTGCATTTCATCCGAATGTGGAGGAGAATATCGGACTAAGGCTCGCTCTGACCGGAAAAGGAAAGACGGTGTATCTCGCCGTCACCCCGCTCACCCTCATGAGGAACGATCTCGCCGGTATGTGGGCGGAGGAAGAGGGAATGGAGAGAACGGGCAGTTGGGCGGGAAAAAGAATCGACGAAAAGGAGGTGATCGCGGCCTACATCAATTACTGCCGGCGCATGGTCGATCGCTTCAGGCCGGCGTACCTGAATTACGGTATCGAAGTGAATATGCTCGCCCATGAAAATCCGGAAATGTTCGAGGCGTATCTCGAGTTTCTGCCGCCGGTCTATAACGCACTCAAGTCGGCTTATCCCGGTCTCGAGATATTCTTGAGTATTCAGATCGATACCTTCGCCGCGCACAAAACCGGGCAGATCGATGCCGTCAAGGAACTGCTCCGGTATTCGGACATTGTTTCGGTCAGCACCTATCCCTTTATGCACTATCCCGATCCCGCGACCATTCCCGCCGGATGGTTTGAAGAGGTAAGGAAATTGGGTCCGTCCAAACCGTTCGCGGTCGCTGAAACGACGTTTCCGGGCAAGGATACGACACTCTCCGGGGGAACGATCCGGGGAAATGAAGCATGGCAGGAAGCCTACATGTCACATCTTCTTGCGGATATGGAACGTCTCGATGCGGTATTCGTCACCTGGTTTCTCGTCAGGGATTATGATGCATTGTGGAAGATTTTCGAACGGCACGGTGCGGCCGAGTTTACCCGGTTGTGGGTCCACACGGGACTCATCGACGGCGGCGGCAGGGAAAGGAAATCACTCACCCTCTGGGATGCCTGGCTCGCGTTGCCGGTACGTGGTTCCGGCGGTTAGTGTTTCGGTAAAAACCATCTCCTTGCGGGAAAGCCGGGTCAGCAGTCGTTCCCGTCCAGGCGTGAAAGCGCGAATATCACGGCACCGATTGAAACGGCCCTGCCGGTGCCGAGTCGCGTTACACCCACCCCCGTGCGGGGCAGCGCGTCGTAAGCGATGCCTTCGGCGGTATCGGGAATCATCGCTTCCCTGACGGTGCCGGCGATAAACTTCGTCGTTTCTCCGAGGTTCGAAAGATTGAAGGCCTGCAATTCAAGCCGGGGAACCGGTGTGCCCGCCGTATGAAGAATCGTCGTGTTCAGTTCCTTCATAAGGGAAGGGAGAAAAAGTGAGGCGGCGCCGGAAAGCCCGCCGCCGATCACGACGAGACCGTCTGAGAGGGTAAGCACGGAAGCGATCGCATCGCCGGCCACTTCTCCGAAGATATTGAATGCCTGTTGTGCGGCCTCCGTATTGCCCGATTTCGTTCCGCAGGCGATCGCGTAGATATCGAACGGTTCCGGACAATCGGAGAGGGAAATTCCGGTGTATTCGGCGTAAAGCCGCATAAGCCCCTCCCGGCCGCAGCTCGCCTCTGCGCAGTAACCGGGCTTAACTTTGTTTCGAAGCAGCCAGATTTCGCCTCCTCCTCCATTATCGCCCGTTATCAGGGTCCCGGCAATGACGATACCGCAGCCGAATCCGGTCCCGAGGGTGATCCCGATGAGGTTCCGGAATTGTTTTTCGCTTCCGGATGCCCTGAGCATTCTGTTGACTTCCGGCAGAAATCCTCCGGTCCACTCGCCGAGGGCAAAGAGGTTGCCGTCATTGTTAATGAAAACCGGAAGCGACAGTTTTTTCTCCAGGTAGTGTTTGAGTCCGACCCCGTCCCTGAAAGCGGGAAGATTCGGAGGTGCGCATATAATCCCCTTTTCGTAATCCGCCGGCCCTGGAAATCCGAAACTTATTGCGGTTGGCTGCTGCTCGATCAGTTGTATCACCTTGCTGAAACCGTTTACAAGGGTGTCGAGGAAATCATGGAGATCGTTCGGGAACGACGGAAGGATAAACGGATCGATCAATTCGTTCTCTCCCTGATACGCCCCGAACACGCAATTCGTCCCTCCCGCATCGAGGGTGAGAACGATCCGTTTGTCGAAAAGATAGTTGCGTAATACCTGTTCTTTATTCATCTTCCGCCGTTTCCATTATTGCCTGCCGGTTGTTTGCACAGATAGCAACCGGGCGCGTGTCGTTCATCGCGCCGCGGCACCCGATACATTATCGCTTTGGGTATTTTACCGCAAATATGACTGTCACGAAAGGTTTTTTTTATTTTTTTTAATCGATTCTCACGAGGTTTTCATTCGCCGAGGGGGGGGTGCCCCATGCGCGCGCCGGATTATTGGATGATTCTTCCCGGTTTTCCGAAAAAATAACCCTGGGAATATTGAATATCGAGTTCCCGTACTTTTTCAAATACCCGTTCATTATGAACGTGCTCGGCGATGACATCGGTATTAATACTTCGGGCAAAATGAGCGATCGCGTATGCGATGTTGTAACTGTCCCTGCTTTTATCGATCTGCCTGATAAAACTGCCGTCGATTTTTATATAATCCGGATGCAACTCGAGCAGCCGGGAGAAATTCGAATGGCCCTTGCCGAAATCATCGATCGCTATTTTTATACCCAGATTTCTCAATTCCCTGATCTGTCCGAAGTGGCTTTCACCGTCCGCCGATTGGATAATTTCTGTGATCTCGATGATGAAGCGGTCCGGTCTGATCCCGAACCGGTCGAGATTGGTTTTGATAAAATCGAAGAGGTAATGATGTTGAAGGTCGTTCTCCGAGATGTTGACCGAAAAATCGTAATGATTGGTTTTAAAGCAATCGAAGCTTTTTGCGATAATACTCCGCGTTATATAGGGAAGCAATCCGGCTTTGATGGACGGTTCGATAAAGTGGACGGGACTGATAATGACTTTATGATGAAGCATCCGGGCAAGGCATTCGTATTTATCGATCTGTTGTGTCCTGTTGTTGATGATGGGCTGGAAAAAGGGGAGGAAATGGTTGTTTTTGATCGCGTCCTTGATATGATTCGCCCATTCGATATTTTCTTTCTGCCTCTCCTCCAGATCGTTATCCGTCACATATTCTTCATACCTGTTTTTCCCGATTTTCCTCCCGCGGCGTAACGCGATATCGGCGTGTTTGAGGAGCGACATTCCCTTGCCCTGAGCTATCCCGATCGAAAAGCCGATTCGCAGTTCAAGGCTTTGATAGGTAAAAAAGTGTTGTGAAAAGATCCTGTTGATGTTTTTCGCAAGACGTTTTACCGAAACAGAATGGGGAAGTGCAAGCAGAACGATAAACTCATCCCCGCTCGGCCGGAAAAGCATTGCCTCGTCGGGAATAATTCCGGCAAGGAGGGCCGCTGACCTTTGCAGAATAAAATCCCCGACATGGTAACCGTAAGTGGAATTGATCAGATTGAAATCGTCGATATTGAGAAGAAGGAGCGTATGCTCCCAAACGTGATTCAGATGCCGGATGAGTTCCTTTCTGTTTAATACCCCGGTCAATTCATCGCTAAATGTTACGACAAGATTTGTTTTGACCTCAGTCGCTTGCTTTTTCAGGAGCATCTGCCTGCACAGGGCAAGTGTTTTTTTTATGGAGTGAGAGTTTTCGTTTGTCACGATACAGCCGAGTCCGCCGTATTCGGTGATTGTGCGATAGGTTTCTTCATCCGGTTCATCCAGAACAATAAGAAACGGGACGGCGATGTTTTCTTTCCGGAGTGACATGATATAGTCAAACCAGTTTTTCCCGTTTATTGTCTGATCCAGAATGATCATATCAATCTGTCCGTTGGCGATAGTGGTGAAAAACGCTTGTTCATCTTCCGTTTCATGGATGATAATATCCGGGAAATTGATCTTGATCGAATGTTTAACCGGCAATAACCGGTCTTTCCGTGAATCGAAAAGAAGTATATTGAGTCTGTTCATATATGACTCTCCTTGCCGCGGCCGGCGGAATAACATATTCCCTTTCATAAAAGTAAACGGAAAGAAGCAGGTTTTCCGGTATATGAAAGTCTCCTCTCACAGTAAAAGATATTTGGAGGAAGCTTTCAATAAGGAAATCCCTGATTCGGGGGGGTATATTTTCCTTAAACGGACACGGGGCTGAAATCCTTTGTCAGGGTGTCCGTGTCCGTTTTGAGTTACAATCCATCTGCAAAAGGAAACGTCCTCAGAAAGCCGTTTTTTTCAATTAATGGAAGAAAATCAGGTTTTTCGAAGTATCATATAAGGGATATCCTGATTGTGAATCCGTTTCACTCTCGATTATTATTCAATTTATATGAGAAGGAAGAGGTATTGAGTTGATTAATCGGAAAGAACTCCTACTATAAAAGGTAAATAAGGAGTTCCCTGATGAAATATATAAGGAATATCGCAATGGTTTCAATCATGGTGGTTGTCGTAGCCTGTTTTCCAAAGGTAAAGCATGGAAACGCATCGTATGGCGGCAGCCTCGTCATCGCCGCGCTTTCCGGTATTGCCGATCTCAATCCCCTGCTTTATATCCGCTCCGATGCCACCTGTGTCGGATGGCTTCTCTACAGCGGGCTCGTAAAACTCAATGAAAAGGAAGAACCAGTACCCGATATCGCGGAACGATGGGAAATATCCGAAGGCGGACTTGCCTTTACCTTTTTTCTCAGGAGAGGGGTCTTGTTTCATGATGGCGTCGAGTGTACGGCAGAGGATGTCGTTTTCACGTTCGATACAATAAAAAACCCCGAGGTCGACTCTCCTCTCCGCACGACCTACGATGTCATAGACTCGGTCGAGGCGGTCGATCCGTATACGGTCCGTATACGACTCAACAAGATATGCCCTTCTATTTTTATCCTCCTTTTAAAAGAAATAGTCCCGAAACATCTTTTTGCAGAAGAGGATATAAGGCACTGTGATTTCAATGAAAAGCCCGTTGGAACAGGACCGTATCTCCTGAAAAAACGAAATTCCCATGAGGTCGTTCTCGAGGCGAACGGGGATTATTTCGGCGGAAGGCCCTATATCGACAGGGTGATCTTTAGCGTCTTTCCGGACAAACAGATGGCATGGACGGCCCTGATGCAGGGGAAGGTCGATGTTATCGATGATCTCGACAGGGAGGATTACCGGATCATCGAAGCGGATTCGAGGTTCAACGGACATTTCTACTATGGAACATTCTGTTACGCCCTTGTTTTCAATCTCCGCGATCCCGTGCTTTCCGACATACGGGTGCGGGAAGCGATCTGCCGTTCAGTGAACAAAGCGGATCTAATCGAGACGGCATTGGGGGGGTGGGGGATTCCCGCTAACGGGCCGTTTAACCCGTCATCATGGTCGTGTAATAAAGATATTCCCTCACGCGAATACGATCCCGCGGAGGCGGCCGGGATCATTAAAACACTGGGTTTTACGATATCGATGCACATTGTGACCAGTGAAGGGTATACGGACCTGGAGGCGGTAGCGAAACGGCTCAAATGGCAGCTCTACCAGACCGGAATACTCTCGGAGGTTGAAATTGTCCCGCTCGAAAACCTGTTTGTTGAAAGGGTCTATCCGGGAGATTTCCAGGCGGCCATTATCCCCCTCAATACAGCCGGTGATCCGGACAAATGGACGACCTTTTTCTGGCATTCGAAAAACAGTGACGGCGGGCGGAGAACCAATTACAGTTATTTTCGCAACAGCGAAGTCGATGCACTGATCGAGAAAAGCAATATCACGGCAACTATCGAAGACCGTAAGGCCATTTACATGAAGATAGGCACGCTCCTTGCCGAAGAAAGGCCTGCACTCTTTCTCTTTTTCAGAAAGCAGGTGACGGGGATGTCGTCACGGGTGGGGGGGGTGCCCGAGTATGCGGGAAGCTTCTACTGGTCCGTGAAGGACTGGTATCTGGTTAACCATGAGTCCTGAAGAAAGGAGGAAAACCAAAAAATGATACTTGAGATAATCGATGAAGGGGTTGTTGAGGTCGATGAAATGGTACTCGCATGCTGTGCCGATTTTAGAGGAAGCTGGTGGTGTGAGTAGCTGACGCACCGGAGAAGGTAATCAACACTTCTTTATGGCAAAACAGGTTCGGCGATGTCGTGTCGTCGAACCTGTATAAAATAAATATTGTTCGTATGGAGTTGCAGCATGAAACTCTCCCGTTATACCCTTTTTTTCCCCGGGATTCCGGATAAACATACCTGTATGGTATTCAATACCAAAACCCGCGCCCATATCATCGTCGATCACGGCTTCAGGAAAGATCTCGAAGCCGTCCCTCTTTCCGCGAACAATCCGAATCTGGCACCCGTTCTCCCGAACCTCGAGAAGATGGGATTTATCGTTCCAAAGCAAGTCGATGAAAAGGATATGATCACGGAGTGGTTCGGCAAGATTATGAACTCATCGCGCCGGCTCGATGTCACCGTTCTTACCACCTATAAATGCAATTTCGCCTGTACCTATTGCGTCGAAGAAGGACTCGGGCAGGCTGTGCACATGAATGTCGATACGGCGTTCGGGGTCTGTGCATTCATAAAAAAACAGATCGAACGGCGCCGTCCGGAGGAGGTTGCCCTGAGTTTTTACGGCGGAGAACCGCTTATGAATGTGAAGCCGATACGGATCATCGCCTGCGAACTGAAAGAGTATATCGAAGCAAAAGGAATGTCGTTCGGTTTTTGCATAACGACGAACGGTTCGCTTCTGGTTCCCGAACTCCTCGATGAGCTCATCAGACTCGGACTCAAGGGGATACAGGTTACCCTTGACGGAATGTCTGAATATCACGATAAAAAGCGGCCGTTCAAAAACGGGAAGGGGAGTTTTTCATGTATCATCGCGAACCTTCTGAACGCGGCGGGAAAAATCAAGATTAACCTTTCGGGAAACTTCGATGATGAGAATGTGAAGAGTTTTCCCGCCTTGCTGGATTTTCTCAAGGAGTGCGGTCTGGCCGATAAAATCCAGTGTGTCGAGTTCAAGCCGATTAGTCCCGTGCCCGCCGACAGACAAAAAAAAGAAAAAGGGCACGAAATAGCGTGTGTTTACGCGGAAGGGAAAACGGCAAGGAGAATGATTTCACTCCGTCGGCAAATACTCAAAAAGGGATTTCAATCGAGGAAGGGTGTGGGAATAAACGCCTGCGGCATGATGTTGAATGACGGCATGTTCGTTATCGATCCGGCAGGGAAATTATTCCGGTGTCCCGCGTTCGCCGGCCATGACGAGTTTATGGTGGGAAGTATATATGCGGAGGAGATAGCGACCCTGATTCCGAGGGATTTGTGGAAGCGATGCGTCGATTGCGTCTATCTGCCGCTCTGCGGGAATGGATGCCCTTTTTCGTCCTATGTTCTTTATGGAGATCCCGAAAGGCTGAATTGTCAGAAAAAATATATCGAATATATGATAAAAGAAAATCTGAAACTCAATTGTCAGTTTTACCGAAAAACATAATAGTGGATAAAAAAGAAAAAGCCCCGTACGGCAGTCTGCGAACAAAAATACTTGTCGCGCTGGTCGGTATTTCGATCGTTTCGACGGGGATTACCGGATGGTTTATCATAAATCTGGCGCGGGATGTCATTATCTGGAACATACAGCAGAGGAATGAACAGATAGCACGGCAGGCCTCAAGGGAAATATCGAGGTATATCGAGAATTCCGTCAACAACCTCAAAATCATTTCAGAAACGATTATCCCGGTTTTTTTCGACAAGTGGCTTCTCAATATGATAATCGAGAATATGTCGCTCAATCTGCGGGAGTTCAAGACGATCATGATCGCCGATACAAAGGGAGCCGTCTATGCATCCAGTTCACTCTCAAATAAAAACGCATCCATCACCGATGAGTTTGTCAGGGAACATCTCGAAAGCGGATCGATTACCATATCCCGGCTTGAACTTTACGAAGGCAATCTTCCCTATGTGACGATCGTCTACCCCCTGACAGCCGGAGGCAGGGGCCGTTATGTCATGGTCGCTGAACTCACATTAAGAAGCATATGGGATCTTGTCGACAGTATTACGATCGGTCAGAAGGGTGACGCGTACCTGATCGCTGCCGACGGCACACTTATCGCCTACCCTGATAAAACGAAGGTTCTCAGTAACATCGATTTCCATGAACTTCCCCCGCTTCCGACGTCGGTCCCGCCCGACGGGATATCATGTTTTCAGCATTCAAGCGGTTTGCGGGGTATACTGATGGTGTACATGGAGGTACAGGCGGCCGGATGGTATATCGCACTCAGACAACCGCTCGAGGAGGCGTTTTTACCGGTAAACACCCTCGTGTGGTGGGCGTTTTTAGTTATCGGTGTTCTTTTCGTCGTTATCGTTTTTACGGCACTTTTTCTTACACGCCGTTTTTCACGGCCGCTGGGCAGGTTGATGAACGTGACGCGTATGATTGCAAAGGGAAATTTCGATTACATGATCCCGGTCGTTTCTTCGGACGAGATCGGAATGTTGTCGCATTCGTTCAATACCATGGTTTCGGAATTGAAACAGCGGTCCGAAGCCCTGATCGAGTCGGAAAGCAAAATGCGTCTTATAACAGAGAATGTCAACGATATCATTTTCTCGCTTGATACGGCGGGAAACATTCTCTTTCTTAACAGGCAGGCGGAAATAGCAAGCGGATACAGCCGTACTGTAATGATGAGCCGCCCGTTGACATCCTTTTTGACCGATAAAAGCAGAAAAAAAATCGAGGCATATCTGGGTAAAAGCGTTGCTTCACGGAAAGAGGGAATGGAAGAAATAGGGCTTGTCCTCGCCGCGAAAAGCGGAAAAAAGATATATCTTGAAGCCAAGATTGTGGTTGTCAATGATGAGGCCGGCGAACGCTATTTTTACGGCGTCGCGCGCGACATCACGGCCCGGAAAAAAACCGAAAGAAAGCTGCATGTGTATCAGAATAAACTGAGATCTCTCTCCTCGCAATTGACGCTTGCCGAAGAAAAGGAACGGCGGAATATTGCGGCAAACCTGCATGACAATATCAGCCAGAGTCTTTCATTGGCGTTGATCAAACTCGACATGCTGCGTGAGGTGTCGCCGGTACCGGACGACGATACGCTCATCGAGGAGATCAGGGAGCTGGTCGAAGAGACACTCAAAACGAGCAGATCACTCACCTTCGATCTCAGTTCCCCGCTTCTCTATCAACTCGGGCTTGAAGCGGCGGTTGAAAAACTGACCGAACAAATCGGATTGCAGCACGGGTTGTCGATCGAGTTTATCGCGAACTCACGCACCGGCCGGCACAATACCGATATTGCGGTTCTGCTTTTTCGTGTGATCAAGGAACTGCTGATTAATATCGTCAAACATGCGCATGCTGAAAACGTCAAACTGTTCGTATTAAAAAAACAGGATGTACTGGAGATAACAGTCAGGGATGACGGTGTCGGGTTTGACGGGTGTGATACCGGACGGCTGCCCGACCGGCGGGGGGGGCACGGATTATTCAGTATCAAGGAAAGAATACGGCATTTGGGTGGTCATGTGAAGATCGAAACGATTAAAAACAGGGGAACGGATGTGACCATAACAATTCCCGCACAAAAATAACGCGATAAGGATGAAAGGAGTAATGGGAATAAAAATAGTCCTGGCGGATGATCACAAAATCGTTCGGGAGGGGCTGCGCGCCCTGATCGAGCGGCAGAGCAATATGGAAGTCGTCGGTGAGGCGGATAACGGGCACGACCTGCTGCGTCTCGTTGCCGAGTTGCAGCCCGATATCGCCATTATCGATGTGACAATGCCGGATTTAAACGGTATCGAAGCGACCCGCCAGATTACCTCTATGGACGGTAATATCAATGTGATCGCCCTTTCCGTTCATTCGGACAGGCGGTTCGTGCTCGAGATGCTGCGTGCCGGAGCAAAAGGCTACATCGTCAAGGATTCGGCTTTTTCGGAACTGCTCCGGGCGATCGAAGTGGTGATGAAAGGGGAGTATTGTCTTGGACCGGAAGTTACCGGCAGCATTGTACTGGAATATATAACACAAAAAAGCAATCCTTCTTCAAAAGCGTATATCAAACTCACACCCCGGCAACGGGAAATCTGCCAGCTTCTTGCGGAAGGCAGGTCGATAAAGAAAATATCGTCGAGCCTGAATATCAGTATAAAAACCGTGGAAACACACAGGCAGAATATCATGGATAAACTCGATATTCACAGTATCGCCGAGTTGACCAAGTTCGCGATAAAAGAGGGATTAACCTCACTGTAAACGGGGCGCGGGCGGCGGTCGTGAAACAGCCTGCAATAAGGTAATCAGCCTATAAATGGAATAGGAATATTTCCTGTACCCGAAAAATGAGTTTGACTTATTGTACAGCCTGTCGATCGATGCTACACTACGGTACCGTTACTATATAATGGGATACGTGTAAGGTAAAAATGAATTAAAAAAACGGAGGAAAAAATGAACGGGAAAAAAAGAAAAACCAATAACGCCATCCATCTTTTTATAAGTCTGTTTCTGCTGCTCGGGACTCAAGGAATTTTCGCACAGGCGCTGGGCGATGTCAATAACAGCGGGTCAGTGGATATTGTCGATGCCCTTCAGATAGCCCAGTATTACGTGGGACTCAATCCGTCGGGATTCAATGCCGATGTCGCCGACGCGGATTGTTCCGGTGTCGTCAATATCGTCGATGCCCTTCGTGTGGCACAGTTCTATGTGGGACTCCTCGACGAATTATCCTGCGGGAGTACGCCGACCGGTGTCACGACCCCGCCGCCGCAAATCACGCCAGATCCGGGAACCTCCGCTCCGACCGCTGAACCGGGCACCCTCTATACCGGAAACTCGACATGGTTCGATAACCTCGGAAGTCCTTACGGCGGCTGCGGATTGGCACAGTCGGTCCTCGATACCCAGTATTTTGTCGCCCTGAACGTTCAGGACACCCCCGGCGATTATTCCTCGATGCTGGAGCGCCCGATTACCCAGGCAAACGCGGGCAAAATCGGTATGTTCAATAACGGTCTCAACTGCGGGCGGTGGGTGCGCGTGGTGATAGGAGACTACTGCAACGGCACCAATGACGGCGCGGCGGGCCAGCCGTTCTGCCGCGGCGGTTCCGGGTGGGTCGAGGATACGTATAACGGAGCCGAGCTTTACATGATCATCGCCGATTCCTGCCAGGATCAGAACGCGTGGTGCCGCGACGACCCGTACCATGTTGACCTCGCGCACGCCGCGCTTAATCAGTTCGTGAAGGACGGCCGGCCGGTGGGGGATATGGAGCCCGCCCACTACAACAACAGGCAGGTGCACTGGCAGTTCGTCGAAGCACCGGATTATTCTGGCGACATAAAAATCGGTTTTATCATGAACGCGCAGATCTGGTGGGCGGCGATTGCGATCACACATCTCAGAAACGGCATTCACGGGGTGGATTGTTACGACGGGTCGGACTGGCTCAAAGCGGAGATGAACGCAGATATGGGCCAATCATATATCATCGAACCGACGACATCGGGCGGCTCCGAATACAGAATCCGTGTTTATGACGTAAACGACCGGCTGATCAACGACGGCAGGATTTACAATTTCAGTTTTCCGGAAAGCTGCGGTTCGAACTGTTCTTCCGTCTTCACCGAAGTCAGCTATACCACGGAGTAGTGCAGGCATTCGTCCCGATCGGTAAGTCTGATTGTCACGGACGTGACGGCGGCGGAAACTACCGAAACCGGTGAAAGCTTGGAAATGATATGAAAAACAAAATTTGGCAGGGAGTCATCATCTTTTTTCTCGTTATCATGGGCTGTCGCGTACCGGACGGTATCAGATTCGAGAAAGCGGTCCACGATTTTGGCGAGGTCGAAGAGGGGACGGATGTCAGGCATTCCTATGTGTTCGAAAATACCGGCACGGGAACACTCACGATCGAATATGTTCAGCCTTCATGCGTCTGCATGAGCGCGCTCGGCTGGGACAGAACGGTGAAACCCGGAGAAAAAGGAGAGATTTCCGTACTTTTCAAAACACCGCGATTCAATGGCGATGTCACCAAAACCGTTTTTGTCAGAACGGATTTGCCGCCCCCGTTCGATGAAGTGCGGCTTGAACTGAAAGGGAAGGTCGTTATTCCGATAGAAATCGTACCGCTCAATACATGGCTCGGAGAAGTGGACGGCGATACACCCTTTCTGGACGGCAACTTCGATATCAAGAACAACTCACGCGAGTCGCTTTCCATTCTCGACGTTGTTCCGCCCCGGAATGTACATATCACCTACCGACTGGTTACCGTTTGCGAGGGAAGGCGATATAAATTGTTCTATACGATATATCCGCCCTTCTCCGGAAGGGGAACGGTCGAGATGCGGTTTACCCTCGAAACCGATAATGCCCTGCATCACTATATATACCCGACTTTTTTCTACCATATACCGTCTGATGTGACGTTAAAAAATTAAAAAAGGAGATTATATTTATGGAAAAAAACAGTCAAAAAAATGAATGGAAAATCCCGATATTCGCGGGTATTTTCCTTGTCTGGGGTGGCATCGCCCTTTTCCCCCAGACACTCGGTGACGTGAACGGAAGCGGTTCGATCGATATTGTCGACGCCCTTCAGATAGCCCAATATTACGTGGGACTCAGCCCGTCGGGTTTTATTGTCGATGCGGCGGATACGGACTGCTCCGGGCAGGTCAATATCGTGGACGCCCTCAGGGTCGCCCAGTATTACGTGGGACTCTTGGAGGAATTGTCGTGCGGGGATGAAACGCCGGCACCGTCGACACCGACCCCGGTACCCGCGGTAACGGACGCGCCCGGGACGGAGGCGCCCACGGGCGAACCCGGAGAGCTTCACACCGGGAATTCGACCTATTTTTACAATCTCGGTAGTCCTTACGGGGGCTGCGGCCTGCATCAATCGGAACTGGATTCGCAAAACTTTGTCGCGGTGAATGTCCAGAATTCACCCGGCGACTATACGACATTCCACACCCGTCCGATTTCAGCCGAATATGCGGATACGCTCGGGTTTTTCGATAACGGAAAAAACTGCGGCCGTTGGGTCCGCGTCACGATAGGTGATTTCTGTAACGGTACCAATGACGGGGCAATGAATCAACCCTTCTGCCGTGGCGGAAGCGGATGGACGGAGGATGCCTACAACGGCGCCGTTTTGGATATGATCGTGTCCGACAGCTGCTATGACGGGAACGCCTGGTGCCGGGACGATCCGAACCATCTCGATCTCGCATTTGACGCCCTGAACAAGTTCGTAAAGGACGGAAAAGAGGTGGGGGATATGTACCCCGATCACTACAATAACCGTCAGATTCACTGGCAGTTTATCGAGGCGCCGAATTATACCGGAGATATCCGGATCGGATTTATGTTGAGTGCGCAGATATGGTGGCCCGCCATTGCTATCAGCCACCTGAGAAACGGGATCCACGGCGTGGATTACTGGGACGGTGAAAGCTGGGTAAAGGCGGAGATGAACGGCGATCTCGGCCAGTCATACATAATCGGGCCGACGGTGACAAACGATTGGGAGCCGGGGCGGGATTACCGGATCAGGGTGTACGACGTAAACGACCGGCTTATCAACGACGGCAGGATATACAATTTCTCGTTTCCCGAAAGCTGCGGGGATAATTGCAGCCCCACGTTCACGGAAGTCGAGTATACGGTCGAGTAGGTTGTCCTTAGTTTTACAACAATAGAGCGGCTGTGATAAGCCAAAGCGCATGAATGAAAAAGTAAATGGAACAAAGGGAGCTTAACATGAAAAAAGCAGATGAAAACCGGCAAAACCGGGGACAAAAACGGGGACGGAGCATCCCTGTTGTCATTGGAATGCTGCTTTTGTTCGTTTCCATCACGGCAGCCGGTCAGGTATTGGGCGATGTGAACGGAAGCGGGTCCGTCGATATTGTCGACGCCCTTCAAATAGCACAGTATTACGTGGGACTCAACCCGTCTGGATTCAATGTCGATGCCGCGGATGCGGACTGCTCCGGAACGGTCAATATCGTTGACGCCCTCAGGGTCGCCCAGTATTACGTCGGGCTGGTATCGGAACTCAGCTGTCCAGGCGACACACCGGTACCGGGGGTTACTTCACCGCCGTCGGTCACGAATCCGCCTTCGGGAACAAGTCCGCCGGGCGGGGAACTGTATACCGGAAACTCGACATGGTTTGCCGGAATCGGGGGGGACCATTACGGCGGGTGCGGAATGGCGCAAGCCGACCTGGACACACAGGACCATATCGCGCTAAACGTCCAGAGGTCTCCGGGGGATTACACCACCTTTCATGAAAGGCCGATTTCCCGGGAGCACGCGGACCAGATCGGTCTTTTCAATAATGGCCTCAACTGCGGGCGCTGGGTGCGCGTGGTGATCGGTGATTACTGCAATGGCATCAATGACGGCGCTCCGAACGAACCCTTCTGCAGGGACGGAGGTGGCTGGACGGAAGACGAATACAATGGGGCGGAACTCTACATGATCGTGGCGGACAGCTGTCACGACGGGAACGCCTGGTGCCGGGACGATTACTATCATGTCGATCTGTCGCGGTACTCGATCAATAAATTCATCAAGAACGGGCAGCCGGTCGGGGATCTCGATCCCGATCATTACAATAACCGCCAGGTTCACTGGGAGTTTGTCGAGGCGCCGAACTATTCGGGTGACATACGAATAGGATTTATCAAGGACACGCAGCCGTACTGGCCGGTTGTCGCGGTTTCACACCTCAGAAACGGTATTCACGGGGTGGACTATTATGACGGTACCGGATGGGTGAAGGCGAAGATGAATTATGATATGGGGCACACCTATGTCATTGGTCCGACATCCACATCATCAGAGGGTGTTCCCGGAACGGAATACAGGATCAGGGTTTACGATGCTGATGACCGGCTTATCAACAATGGACGGATTTACCGGTTTGATTTTCCGGCGAACTGCGGAGATACCTGTCCGAATCCTTTCAACGAGGTGTCATACACGGTTGAGTAACCGAAAAAAGACGAAAAACGGGGACGGAGGTCGGCTGTCCGTGCCGGAATGGGGACGGAGGTTGGTTATCACGAAGCAGCCGCAGCACCGGGGACGGAGGTTTGCCTGGCGGCATGTCGGTGGGTACTCTACCTGCTTTATTATTCGGGTTTGGCGACGACCGTGCCTTCCATTGTAAGAACGGGTTCGATGCCGCCGATATTTGTTTTGAGTTTGATTGATTTGGATATGAATCCCCTGAAACCGGTCGTCCGGATCACCCCATAGATACTCCCGCGGGTACCCGGTTTGATAATACGGTCATATTCCTTGACGATCACGCATTCGCAGGATACATAGAGTTCTTCGATAAGGAAATCTTTGGTTCCGGTGTTGGAAATAAAAAAGGTAAAGACGATTTCTTTCCCTTCGACCACCTCGCCGAACTTATAGCGGTCGCCGTCGATGAAAATTTCCGGGCCCTTGCCACCCGTACAATAGGGAAGAATAGCTATTGTGCCTATAATAATGATGAGAATGATCCATAACCTTTTTTTATGCATGTGCTGTCCTCCATTATATGTGACAAGGCAAAGAGAGTAGGATATGCCGGCGACTTCCGCACCACGGTGATCCTGTTGTAAAAACATACATCGTGGGAATAATTTTGTAAAGGAGATGCAGTGCATCGAGTTCACACCAAGCTCCGTCCCCATACCAAGCTTGACGAAACGGGGACGGAGCATAGATTGCGGTACCGATAGTCCAAAGAAAAGCGATGTGTGGGACTTGTATAATTTTATTGATTACCGCTTGACATATTCGGCTGATTTCTCAATCATTACGATATTATATCGACGATAATTATGGTTCCCTGGTATCGACATGGATGAAAAAGAAGGTGATTTTATTTCAATTTCAATAAAACAGAATGTAATCGTTTTTATCCTTTCTATTATACCCTTTTTTATGCTCGTAATCCCGATCATCGATATCCTTACCATGTCAATCGTCATTTTTCCGACCGACGCTTTCGGAAACAGTATTGATGCGCACACCAATCAGAAGCGAGGCGGTAACCCCGAAATCGAGGATTTTACTTTCGACAAGAACGCAATGATGATGACCTGTTTCCTCAGGGAAGGGGTCAGCTTACCAATGATCTTTATTTCCATGTATCTCGACAACACAGGTGAGCCGCTTGATCTCTCCGGTTATGAATCGGTTTTACTGCGGATTACCGAAGCGACGAATAAAAAAGCTGTAATATTCATCAAGACATTTGTCGAGGGTTTTTCAGAAAAAAAACCGATAAATCCCGTTACTCTGAGGCATAACCAGTACATACTCCAACGTGTTCCCCAACAGGAAGAATATTCGATCCGGCTTGAAGAATTTGAAATACCGTCGTGGTGGCGCGATTGCATGAGTGTGAACGGAAAGCCGGTACCGGAAGAAACATTCGATGAGGTTTATGGGTTTGACATGTACTTCAATCCCGAGGAGTCGGACAACACATTCGGCAAACGTGGACATATTACGATCGAGAAAATCGTATTTCATCGTCCGATGTCTTCGGCCGGTATTCTTATCTCCTGTATTGTGGCCCTTTATTGTTTGACATTTTGCGTTATCGTTGCCGCAAAAAAAAATAAACGGGCTGAAAAAAAACTTCCCCGTCAAAAGCCATTGGCAATAGTATCGTATCGGAATAAAGAATTACAACGGATCGAGAGCTTTATCGAATCACATTATAACAATCCGGGGATATCGACCGGCATGGTATACAAAAGACTCGGCATTCCGGCATCGCGTGTGTTCAGACTTTGTCTGGAAGAATATAATTTAACTTTCAAGCAGCTTATCAATACGATGAGGATAAAGGAGGCCAAAAGGCTTCTGCGTGAAACCGATCTCAGGATAATCGATATCGCCCTTAATCTGGGCTTTAATGATATTTCATACTTCAACAAACTCTTCAAGAAACAAGAACATGTATCCCCGTCCGGATATCGGAAAAAGAGAGAATAATGTGTAAGATCTATCCCCGTATAAAGCTGTAAGCTTCGTCACCAAATCAAACTCCGTCCCCATATTCATCGACGGAGGCTAAAAAATCATTGGAATAATCATGCCAGTCATATAGTAATCAAATGTACCGTTCAATTATCAATTACAACGGCATGTGATATTTCTTATGTTACGACAAGGCTGTCTCTATGAAATAGATATTATTTGGGATTAATTACATCATTTCCATGGTATGGTAAAATGAGGTGTGAGAGAAGAGAAATTAATAACGGAGAGATTTTTGGGTGCAAGTTCAATATTTATCTTTGCGCTATATATATTTTGAGTTTAATTTTGTAGTGTGTTCTGATATATTCCCGGAAAACAAAGAGTGAGAACCGCATCCGGCGGGTCCAGAATGTCGTAGCATCCCCGCTTCAAATGCCAGATCCCCCCATATTCGTAGTCTCTTGCATCAC
>JAFGHO010000121.1 GCA_016930085.1 Spirochaetales bacterium | reverse complement strand
TAAATGTCAAAAAACAGTTTGCTTTTTGAGAAAAGCGCCAAAACCCGGCTTAAATATGTAAGTCACTCTATAATAAACAGATAACAAACATTTCAATATGAACTCCTGTAATTGTGAGAAGTCCGGGTTAGCGAACACAACCTTTTAATATCGCGTTCCTGTCGCATTTCATAAAATTACACCCTTCGACGGTAACGATCGAGGCCGCCAGTGCATTGGCGATCATCGCGGCTTCATCGATCTTCCTCCCCGAAAGCACGCCATATAAAAATCCCGCCGCGAAAGCATCCCCGGCCCCGACCGTGTCGATTGCCGCGACTTCAATTCCGGGTATATGGAGGATTTTCCCGCCGAAAGAAACTACACACCCCTGCTTTCCCACTTTCATGACAACGATATCGGCAAACGCGCCCGCTTTAAGTGCCAAAGACGCATCATCACCGTCCGATCCGGTTATCCCCGTTATTTCGTCCCTGTTACCGAAGATGATATCGACATGAGAGGGTATCCATGAGATAAACTCGTCCTTGTGGAATTTCACCATAAGGGGATCCGCGAGATCAAATGAAATCCTTGTCTTTTTTTTCCGGCAATAATCGACCGCCTTCTCGACCGCGTTTTTTTGATTCACCGTACTCCACATGTATGCGGTAAAGTGGAGGATATCCGATTTCGCAAGGACGTTGAAATCCAGATCTTCCTCGTTAAAATCCTCACACGCGCCAAGACAGGTAAACATTGTCCGTTCATAATCGGGGGTGACCATGACAATGGAAAATCCCGTCCGTTTGTTTTTCATCGGCATGATCGGTATGATACCGAAATCACGCTTCATCATCCGTATGTAATCTTCTCCGACATTGTCGGAACCCACCGCACCACTGTAGACGGATTGGATGCGATCCTCGTTATTATTAAGCCAGGCGACACCGCGAAGCGTATTCGCGCAGCTTCCCCCCGGCATATTACTCCAGGTTGAAATCCCGCCGAGTATGTGATCCGCCTTTTTTTCATCGATCAGCGTCGAGATACCCGGTTTGCTTCCGAGTGCGGCAATATCGGCATGATCGGTATATGTGACGAAATCCATCAGGGGATTACCGATACCGCAGAGGGTAAATTGTTTTTTCATAGAGTACCTCCGAAAGATCGTCTTCAGGTATCAACTATACTTATAAATGATATCCATGAACAGCCCTTTTCCGTGAAAAAGCCACATCAATAAAAAAAAAGAAAATAGTGAAAAATATTTGATTTTTTTTTTAGGATGTATTAAAGTTTCTTATATAATGAGCCGATATGGTTAATAAGGATAACTCTTTCGTGTTAATGGTTAAGGGTTTTCAAGGTGATGGTTATCTTTATATCGGCAGGTTAACGGTAATTGATAAGTATGTTTCATTAAAAAGGAGGTGAAAGAAGAGAGAGGGGAAACAGAGCCTTATTTAAAAAAGGATAAATGTTCCTTGTCGAAAAGGAACGATGACAAAAATACAGGCAGGGAAGCCTGTTACAATGAGTTTCAAGGAGGAAACTGTGATCGCAAACGCTTCAGGGCGTCATCTACCCGTCAAGCAGGAAAACGCTGCACGACTCAAAAAGAAAAGCAAAGTGACTCGCCGTATCCGGGTAACGGAATCGATGAAGAGGGAAAACCCATCCTCTCTTCCGTTTCAATCCGCCTATCGAGTGAAGCGGACACAGTTCCACGGAAAAATTGAATGCGGGACGGGATAACGTGCTTGTGAGCGGAAAACAACCGCTCACCCGGTCTTGAATCGATCTTTGAAATAACCACCCTCCGATTTTTTGTGTGGTGATAAAAAGAGATCGGGATTATCCGTACAAACGGATGATTCTGACATCTCTTTGTCACCGGGTAACAATGCGGGAACGGAGCAGGAGAAGAGCGCGCTTCTTCTTCAACTATCATTATTACCTGTGACACAGAAAATAAAGGCAAGGGATGCCTTTGTACAATAACAAGGAGGGTTTTATATGATAATAAATCATAACATTAGTTCTATGTATGCAAGCAGGATACTCAAGGGAAGAGACGTAGAGATTACGAAGAATATCGAGAAGCTTTCATCCGGTATGAGAATCAATAAAGCCGGTGACGACGCTTCCGGTCTTGCGGTATCCGAAAAACTCCGTGCACAGATAAGGGGTTTGAATCAGGCAAGCAGAAACATTAGCAATGCAATATCCTTTATCCAGACTTCAGAAGGTTATCTCCAGGAAACACAGGATGTCATGCATAGAATCAGAGAGCTGGCTGTTCAATCGGCAAACGGTATCTACTCCGACGAAGACAGAATGCAGATTCAGGTCGAGGTTGCCCAGCTTGTCGATGAAGTCGACAGGATCGCTTCTCACGCGCAGTTCAATACCATGAATATTTTCACGGGAAGGTTTGCCGTCACAAGAGAAGTCGAAAATGCCGAAGACAGGGGTGTATGGTTCCAGGTCGGAGCAAACATGGATCAGAGGGAACAGGCGTTCATCGGTACCATGACGGCGACGGCACTGGGCATGTACCCGCAGGGTGAAGCGATTACCATTGAAACTCCGAACGATGCAAACAGGGTTATCGGAATCATCGACGATGGACTCACCATCGTATCCAGACAGCGTGCAGATCTTGGAGCATACCAAAACCGCTTCGAGCTGGCAGTTAAAGGTGTCGATGTCGCGGCCGAAAACATGCAGGCTGCCGAATCGGTATTGCGCGATACCAATATGGCCCTTGAGATGGTTGACTATGTCAAGAACCAGATACTTATTCAGGCCGGTACTGCAATGCTTGCTCAGGCAAACATGAAAACACAGTCCGTTATCCAGTTACTTGGATAGTCGATTGTAAGAAGAATTTGAATCCGTTCCCAAAAACAGTAAAGAGGTTTCTGGATGTCGCCTCTTTGCAAATACAGGTGCCGGGGAAAGAGATACAATCACTTTCCCCCATCTTTATTGTATTTCAAGAGGGAAAGACGCGCCTTTCCCTCATATTTTTTAAGCCATTATAAAGGATGACTTAGAAGGAGTACGTCGTATGAGCATCGAAGCTCCCCGGAATTTGACAACACTAACATCTCAAGAACACCTGGTAAAGGAAACAAATACAGGGCAACAGCACGAACAGCACCTCTCCGTTCAGACGACGAAAGACATTGAAAAGGACGCAAATGTACTGACGGAAAACGATCTCGCACGCCTCATAGAAGCCCTCGAACAGGTAATCAGTCAATTCAACAGACGCCTTAAATTCGATATTAACAGGGAAATAAACCGCATCGTTGTAAAGGTGATTGATAAAGATACCGACAAAGTAATTAAGGAGATCCCCCCCGCCGAGATTCAAAATTTGATACTGAAAATCAGAGAAGCGATCGGGCTTCTCTTTGATATCGAGATTTAATCACATGATTATCGGGAGGGGCTAGAAACGAAATGTCCGATATTACCATTCCTGGTGTCACGAGCAAGGTTGATACAGCCAAAATCATCGACGCTCTCATGGATGTCAAACGAGTGTCACTCGAGCGGATGGAAAAAGACGTCGAGACATACCAGGAAGACAAATCATATTGGCAGGAAATAAACAGGAAACTCTCGAAACTCAGGGACAGTGCAAAAGATCTCTATAGTTTTCAGAATCCTTTTAATGAAAAAATAGCAGAATCAAGCAATGAGAGCATTCTTACCGCAACGGCGACGCGTGAAGCTGACGAAATCGAGCGGGATATCATTGTCAAACAAATCGCCCGCGCAGACAGGTTCATCTCGAAATCTCTCGATAAAGGATTTAAAGTCGAAGCGGGAACGTACGAGTTCAGGGTCGGCGAGCAATATATAAAATTTTCATTTTCAGGCGGCAGTCTGCGGGAGTTCGCCGAAGCGATCAATAAAAAGGGCGAAGGTCTTCTGAAAGCGGAAGTTATCCGGGACACGAAAAACTCGGAGATAATCATCATCGAAAGCGGAAAAACCGGGACTAAAAACAAGCTGGTCTTTCTCGGCAAATCTCTCGAGTTCGGTCTTGCCGTCGGAATGCTCGAAGAGGCGATCGATGTTTCGAGGACCGTCGATTTTTCCGTTTCGGAACCCCAAAAGTGGGAAGCCCCGCTGGATAAAAATTTTTACAGCATCTCTGAAAACACGCTTACCCTGAATCCGGGCGGTGAATTGAAAATTCCGGTCACCCCCCCACTCCCGCTGAATACAAACATGGTCATGGACGTCGAAATCACGATGAGGGAGTTGACCGATGAGGAAATGATTACCGAGGCCCCCCCTCCCGGCCCGACAATTCCCGAAGTCGGAGACATCACATTCGAAGGGATTACCATAAAGAACGAAAAATCACATCTTGTTCTTCCCGATTGGGAACCCCCGGCCCCGCCCGAACGCGTCGAGGATATGAACGTCCTCTTTATGGGCTCGGGATCCACTATCGTTCCGCTTACCCGGCCGGAGGTGAGCAGGGAAACCCAGGTACTTCATATTCCGATCGGGAAAATGGGAAATCGTATCGATGCCCTCTATCTCAGAAACAGAAATACTCACCGGATTTTTGAAATCGGCAATATTTCGATTTATGATCCGACATCCCGCGGCAATTTCAAACCCGTTAATCCGGTATCGGAAGCCCAGGATGCGGTTATCATCATGGACGGTATCACCGTAAAACGTGAAACAAACGAGATTGACGACCTGATTCCCCATGTCACACTCAATCTGAAAAGGGAAAGTTCGGAACAGGTGACCTTGAATGTCAAACGGGATATCGATTCGATAAAAAGTTCGCTTATAACCTTTATCGGGTATTACAATCAGCTTATCACCACCATCGATATTTTTACCCGGACAAACGAAGAGGTTATCGAACAGATCGACTATTTCACCGACGCCGAACGGGAGGAGGCCCATAAAAAACTCGGGAAACTTCAGGGTGACGTCATGCTTATGCAGTTGAAGCGGACAATGCAGAATCTCATGATGAATCCTTACAAGACCTCGGGCGACACGCAACTCTCGCTCCTGGCACAAATCGGCATTTCAACCAACACGGCGAAACCCGGAACATCCGCTTCTATCGACAAGTCAAGACTGAGAGGGTATCTCGATATCGATGATTCCATACTCACCTCAATGCTGACAAAAAATGCCGGATGGGTGAAAGATCTCTTTGGCATGGATACTGATAGGGATTTGATTATCGATTCCGGAATCGCGTTTTCCATCGATAATACCATCAAGCCGTATACACAGACCGGGGGTTTACTCGAGAACAAATTCAAAACCTACGATCTTAAAATAGCCGCGAAGGAAGAAGAGATCAGGGAATACAACGATTATCTGGAAGACTACGAAGCGTCATTGAAAAGAAAGTACGCGAATATGGAAGGAATGCTCGAAACACTCGAAGAGAACTCAAAAGCCCTTGAAAATTTCAATAAAAACCAGAAGTGATTCATACGTATCAGGCAGGGGATACAAAAAGCGCGGAGGTAATAAATATTGATCATATTATTGAATAAAAAACCTTTGGATTTTACACTGGAAAATGAAAAGTTCCTTGGTGAAGTCGTTAATGGTGTCGAGACATGGCTCAAAAATTCGAATCTCATCATTACATCGATGAAAATCGGCAGCAGGGAATTACTTGAAGAAGACGCCGCGAAATGGGGTAAAACCCCCGTCACCGATATCGATACTTTGTCGATGACGGTAAAACCGGCCGACGAAATTCACCTTTCCGCCATGGAAAACATACGGCATTTTTTATGTATGTTGAAAAAATCGATAGCGAAAAACGATAACCGGCTTTTTTCCGAATTACTCCAGGGATATCCGTATATGGAGGAAAGTCTCACACTGATTTTATCGTCACATCCGGACAAATCCTCTCCGTCGATAACTTCGTTTATCGAACTTTTTTCCGGACTCGGTGACGAACATTTTCCGTCATGGAGTACCGCCCAAAAGGAAGATGCCCTCGCTGTCGTTTCAACAATTCTTTCTGAGATCGAGGCGTTCATCATCGAAATACGGAACCCCCTGGAGGCTTTGCACGACGTCACCGAAGCATTGAAATGTTCAATCGAGGAAATCAGCGAAGTATCGATCCTCCTCCAGACAGGGAAAGACAGAAAAGCGATGGATGTCCTCATCGCCTTTTCCACCGTTTTCCAGAACTTTGTCCGTGTTCTCCTCCTTGTCAAAAACAGGAATATCATGAGTTTCGATACGATGAAAATCGCCGGTACCGGGCTTGAAGAATATTATAATGAATTAAACGCTTTCCTGAGAGAGCTTTCAGATGCTATTGCGATTAACGATTCGGTACTCATCGGGGATTTACTCGAATATGAGATAGCTCCGCGGCTTGCCGAACTCATCCGCTTTATAGAAATTATAGAGGAATCGGACACGGTAAAAAATGGCAAATCTCCTCACTCATAGCAACATTCTTCTCCAGTCAGGTTACCTGGAAGTTCCCGATACCTCCTCGATTATCATTTTCCTTGTCATAATCCTCATCATCGTAATGGTTGTCGTGATAGGCACGCTTCAGTCAAGGAAAACGACGCTGAAAAAAACAACCAGAAGAAAATACAACAAGTTTCTTTTTGACCGTATGGCAAAAGATATGGGGCTTCAAAAAAGTCAAATTCACTTTCTCCAGAAACTCATCGCCCTCGCCAATATCCGCCACCCGCTGCTTCTCTTTACCAATACGGCTCTCCTGGACAGCGTTCTGAAAAAGGGGATATATTCGATTGAACGGCAGGTCAATATTTCCGATGCCGACCGTATAAAAAACCTGAACAACCTCTATGAAATCAAACAGATAATAGAACGGCATTCGAGAAAGAATATCGGACTCAAGTCGACACTCCTCATCAAACCGGGACAGGAGTTGATTCTTATATCGCCAAAGGGTGAGCGGTTTCATTCGAAAGTGATATCAAACTTTACCTCTTCGATCACCTGTACCTACCCCGTCATTCCACCCGGAAGGGAAAATCTCATTACAAAAGGAAACAAACTGAAGATATTTTTCTGGCGGGAAAATGATTCCGGTTATTCCTTTATAACAAAAGTACTCAGTTATGACAGGACGAGAAGCGTTCCGTGCTTTTCCGTACAGCATTCAAGGCAATTAAAACGCGAACAACACAGAAAATTCAGCAGAAAGCCGTTACGGCGGTCATGTTTTCTTTATCCTGTCGAAATCGTTACGATCGGACGGGGCCGAAATATACGGCGTAAACTGATCGTCCATGACAATCAACGCCATCTCGGAATTATCTTCGATATCTCGGTCGGGGGCTGCAGGGCGGGAAGCTCCATCGCTTTCAGAAAAGGGTCGTATCTGAAACTCGAATTCGATATAAAGCCTCAGACACCGGTAGTCGCCTATGGAAAGGTTCAAAGCATCAAACGGACTATCGGCGTGGGGGCGACGCACAGCATGCATATCCAGTTTGTCAAATTGTCGAACAAAAACAGAAATTACATATATTCGTATGTATACAATTACATTTAAAGAGCCGCCGTATGAACGTCGAACGTTATCGATGCCGGAAGCCGGATGATACTATCCACATCGGAAAAGAGATCGGAACACGCCTCAAGGCAGGCGATATCGTCCTGCTCAAGGGCTCACTCGGTGCCGGGAAGACAACCTTCGTCAAAGGGATAGCCGCATCGATCGGTATCGAAGATGAAGTAACCAGCCCCACCTTTACCATTATTTCCGTCTACAGCGGCAACGTGGATCTCTATCATATCGATCTGTATCGCATCGAAGGCGACGACGATCTCGAGGAACTCGGCCTGTATGACTATCTGTACGGAGAGGGTATTTCGGTTATCGAATGGGGGGAACGTATCGAAGACCGGATTCAGGGTCTTCCGCTGAGTATCGTTATCGATATCAAGGAAAACGGCGAACGCGAAATAACGGTTACGGGGTTTGACGATTAAGAGCGTTTTTCGCAGTAAACTACTCAAATCCGCATGTGATAGCTTTATCTTCCGATACATCTTTTCAGGGGAATACACATGGACATACGATAACGCCCAAAAAATGCGAGCCGCTTGGAATTTTCTTTTTAAAGATAAAAACATGCCAGCAAGATTCCATACGCACGGTCTGATAAATCCCCCCCTTGTCACTTCAGGAAAATCAGTGTAGTCTCTTGAGTAATAATACCGATAAATGAATGGAAATGCGTCAATGAACGTTTGCGCGATTGATTCGGCAACCGAAACACTCGGCATATGCCTTAAAACGAAAGACGATACCCTCATCTCACTCTCGCTTAAAATGGGATTCAAACACGCTCGCTTGCTGGTGCCATGGCTCGAGCGCCTCCTTGAACAGGCGTCACTTGAGGCCTCCGATCTGGATCTTGTCGTATGCTCTATCGGGCCGGGCTCGTTTACCGGCCTGCGCATCGGTCTTGCGACCGCCAAAGGTCTTGCCCACGGGGCCGGATGTCCGATCATCGGTATCCCGACACTCGATGTTCTTGCAAGCGGTTGTGAAGTCCGTTCGGGGATTACCGTTCCGGTCATAGACGCGAAAAAAAACCGATTTTATGCCGCGTTGTACGAGCGTGGAATCCGGACGGGCGATTACCTCGATATCGGAATCCCGGAACTTCTTCACATACTCTCTCCCTTCGGTGAGGTGGTATTGACCGGTCCCGCGGCCATGGTCATATATCAGGCGGGGAAAAAAGAAACACAAAATCTCCTGCTGGATCCCGGCTTTTCGACGATCGATCCCTCTTCCCTTCTCCGTCTTGGGGAAAGCCGGTTCGAAAAGGAACAAAAGGGGGATATACCGACGCTCGGCCCGCTATATCTGCGAAAAAGCGAAGCGGAAATAAAAAAAGGCATGGAGAAGCAGCCGGATTCTTCAATACAATAAGGTCACGTACAGGTGAAATTCTCCACGCAACCGGACTGTCTTCCTGTACAAAGAAAGTAAAAATGCCGCCTTCCAAGGAATAACTTCCCTGGAAGCCGTGTACTCATGTTGATCAACTTAAATTTTTCCACATATTGCTTTCGGCCCCTTTTTTTCGTATATTATAGAAAACGTGATATACTAGAGAACGGAAAAGGAAGGCCATACACCGGATGAAAGATGCAGAGATGTATACGCAGCTTGAAGAATTGAAGTCGGAACGTGAAAAAATCGATATATCGATCCTGAATGAACAGGGCACACGACATTGGATAAATATATACTCCCAACAACCGATTCCGCTAATCATCACCGACAACGCCCTGCGTATTGTCTGGATAAACAAAAAATTTTCAAACCTTTTCGGGGACCATAATGAGTATGTCGGTATCCGCTTTGACAGGCTTTTTTTCAAAAACGGAAAAGATACGGAGAAGGTGAACGAACTCAATCATAATATCAAAACACAAAAAGCGAGCTACTACTGGCAGGGGAAAACCGAGGTAAAGAACGCGGACAATCTTTCGATGGTCGTCAATGTCATCATTCTTCCGATCTACAAAGCATCGAGCGAGATATCGACACCGATCGCCTATGCCTGTCTCTTCGATAATATCAGTGAAGAGTACAAGGAAATCCTGAAAATCACCTTCTTGAGTCTTTTGGAGGCTTCCAGATTAAAGGACAACGACACGGGTAATCATATCGCGCGCGTCAACAATTACTCGAAAATACTCGCCATTACCCTCTACGGCGACCCCCACTACAATGAGATCAATCATGACTTCATCGAGGATATCGGATTCCTCGCCGCCATGCACGATGTCGGCAAGATCGGCACGCCGGATAATATTCTCACAAAACCCGATCGACTCAATCCGGATGAACGGAAGATCCTCGAGGAGCATACGATCAATGGTGCGTATCTTCTCAACACATACCCGAATCCGATGGCAAAGGAGATCGCCCTTTCCCATCACGAGTGGTGGAACGGCGACGGGTACCCATACGGCCTTGTCGAAGAGATGATTCCGCTTTCGGCTCGAATCGTGGCGATAGCCGATACCTACGACGCCCTCAGAATGAAACGGCCTTACAAAAAATCCTTTTCCCATGATCACGCAAAGAATCATATTGTCGAAGCAAAGGGAACCCATTTCGATCCGGATCTTGTCGTACGGTTTTTGAGAATCGAGAAAGAGTTCGATACCATCTTCGAAGAGTTGAAAGACGAATAACCCGCCCCACTCCGGCGCGGCGTAATTCTTTTCATTTTATCGACCTTAACGACAAATAAAAAAGGGAAGCAGCCGGCCCATACCGCATCCTGCTTCCCATACAGCATCCGTCTGATGCTTCACATGCGGGCTAGAATTTATACGTCCACGATCCCATCCGGCGTCTGTATTCGATATTAATCGGGATGTTCGCACTCAAATCGAACAACCCGAAATCGAGTTTCAAAGCCGGGTTGGAAAGAACCAGAAAATCGGCGGTCGCATATACTTCCGAACTGCATACCGTCGTGTAACCCACCTGAAGGCCGTAATTGTAATAATAGTATTTGGTCGTCGTACAATAGGTGTTAAGCGAAGCGTTTACGTCGAGACCGATTTTTGTCGGTTCCTTGATATGAACGACTCCTCCGGGCGCAATATCCGGAACCACATAGAGGTAGGGGTAGAAATTCCCCTTTGCGGCCGCGGTGAACGCCGGGGGATTCACCGTGATCGAATGGTTGCTCACGACGGTCGGAGTGTTGACGGACAATTTCGGTATGCACCAGTCGACATATCCTTTGACTTTCAATCCCTTGAAACCGATTTCCCCGTTATAATCGACGGACTGGGACAGCCTGCATTTCGCCGAAGCCGAGGCCTTGTATCCCAGATAGCAGGGGACGGAGACCGTGACCGCCACCGGTCCGACCATGATAACCGCCGTCGGCTTGCAGAGGAAAACCGCCTCCTCTTCTTCCTTTTCCATCGCGGAGGGAAGTTCCAGATATCCCTCGATCGTCGAATCGATAATGGCGTAACTGGTGAGTTCGACCCTGACATTGTCCCAACCGGCCGAGACGGTGGCATCGAGATACAAATCGAGATCCAGGTCGATATCGAATCCCGCATGTATACTGTACGCGACGACCCTGTCGAAATTAAACGAACCTTTGAAAAGGTCGAATCTGCCCCGGGAACCCGACGCTTCGTCATAGAAATCGCTTACCGTTCCCTCGGCTTTCATATAGAGAAGTTCGTAGGCTTCATTGAATTTTTCCGCCGGGATCGTCTGCAACAATATGACGGTTGAATCCCCCGACTGCTTCACACCGGTCACCCGGCCGAGCGACGCCGAAACCGGGGACGAACTAATGAGGATATCGTTCTCCATGACGATGCCGGCAAGCGGATCTCCGGCGCGAAGGGTCAGGGCCGGCACCCCGTACGCGCTGTCGCGGACCACAAGCAGCCGTCCGCTCGGATTCAGTCCCGCGATACCGGACGGGTACCGTTTCCCCGGCAGGTCTTCGGGCAACAGACTGAACATGGCGGTACGGCGGCCGCCGGGGGACGACGCAAATGTCAGGTAACACGCTCCGGCCATGCCTTCCCTGTCCGCTTTCACCAAACAAATGTCAGGTTCCCCATTCCCGTCAAGGTCGGCGTTTTCACCGAGACCGAGTTCGACCCTGCATGCTTCCCCGGCCGCGTTTCCCTCCTCATCGGTCTTGACCACATAAAACGCGACATATGAGGATTCCACTTCGACAAACCGTGCCCTGTACCAGCACACTTTTTCATTCTCTTCCGGCCCCTCACCCGCTTCGGCTATCCTGATCGGGATATTCATCCCTTCGTAAAGCTGGTTGATCGCCGGCTCCTCCGGCGCTACGATCACGCTCCCCCCCATATACACCGATTTACTCAGCGTCCGGTTCATTTCCGGTCCGAGTACTTCCGTTTCCTCAAACTCTCCGCCGAGCCTGCAGCCGATACTGAAAAAAACCGACAGAACAAGAACGAGTCCCGTAATTTTTTTGATTACCATCACGATAATCTCCTTTCATTTGAAAATAACGTCAATTAATCGTACGGGACCTGAAAATCCTTTGTTTTTTCCTTATTACCTTATGCTTTCATCAAACGTGATCTGCACACCGCCCGAGCCTGCCGCCGGGTCCGAACTCAAATATAACGTATCGTTAAGCGCGGCATACGTACTCGCCGCCCGTACTTCAAAAACGGGGACGAGCGACCCGATTTCACCGCCGTTTCTTACGATAATTAATTCGCCATCGTTTGTCTGCCAAAGATACCTGGCATCGATCGTCATGGGATTTGCGAGGTTATGGTAATCGGCTCCGGCCGCCATTCTTATCTGATGGATCTTTCAGCCTGTAATCCCACATCTGATCCTTAACGTCAGAAGGTTCGGTGACGGCGAACGAATTCGTCGAATCGGGATTGACGGCGACACCGGCGACGTCATACACAATGATCTTCATTGTTTTTGTCGCCTCGTCAACGACACGCCTGCCGGCGTATTTCCCGGTATTGAGCCAGCCGTATGAACTCGAGTTCGAAACCTCAAAATCCGCTACCATTCTTATATCATTGCCGGCCGTTGCCGTCCCCGGATTCCTCAGATATACATAATTCCCGTCGCCGGTTTTAATTACCAGCAACTGTTCGATTTCCATTGCGCCATTGGACAGTTCCAGCTGAAAATCGAGCCCTCCCTGCATGACGGAACCGTTTATTTTCGTACCGGTTACGGTACCGCCCTGAATGACATAAACGTGCCTTCTGCCGTATTGGGTCGTGCCCATATCGAATATATGAACAAGTTGCATGTCGGCTTCGAAAAGAATCTCCCCGTCTTCCGGATATGGAATCCCGCCGGCTTGTAACAAAGAAAAAACGAATTATTCGGGTTAGGGCTTTTTTACGGCATTTTTACGTACAACAATAAAAAGAATGGAAGCGATTTTAATATATCATTAACGAATATTTTTTATATGAACAGGTATGAACTGCTTTTTTATGCATCATCTCCAATGATGTAACGAAAATTACGGGAGGTAAAATGAAATGAAAAAAAATTATGTAAAAGAAAAAAGTCTGCTTTTAATCGGCTTCATATGTGCGATGACTGCGAATGCGGGTTTTGCAGCCGTAACGGGCGATGTGAACGGTGACGGCGAAGTGAATATCGTCGATGCCCTGCAGGTCGCACAACACTATGTCGGATTAAATGTTTCGGGATTCGATACAACGGCAGCTGATGTCGACTGCTCGCAATCGATTACAATCACCGATGCACTGCTTATTGCACGGTATTACGTGGGCCTCATAGACTCGTTCCCGTGCGGCCAGACCGGTGAGGGAACCTTGCCGCCCGTCAACAGCGTCGAAACAGACGGTCCGTTCCCCGTTACCATAGATAAAAACACGGGTCCTTCCGGTAATGCGTGGATTGTCCGGCCGTCGAGTCTCGGCAGTAACGGCCTGAACAGGCATCCCGTATTTTTATGGGGTCCGGGTGCGGGAAGCGATGCGAGCTGGTATGAAACGATATTAAGACGAATCGCATCCCACGGTTTTGTCGTATACAGTGAAGAATCAACCGGCAATGGGACCGAAATGATTGCTGCCATGGACTGGCTTGCCGCCCAGAACGGTAATTCCGGCAGCACGTATTACCGGAAACTAAACACAGACAAGATTGCGGCAGGCGGCCATTCTATGGGTTCTCTTACGACATTCGGTTGCGCCGATGATCCGAGACTCACCACGACCATTCATGTCGCCGGGGGGTCTTTTGACGGCAATGGTCCATCCAGGCTTCGCAATCCCGCCGCTTATATGGTTGGTCTCGATGATACCCTTTCCTTGAGTAATACACGGAATGATTACGAGAATACGACGGTACCGGTATGGTTGGGAGAAATGACCGGCGTCGAACACGGGGGCGCTCCACAACAGGCACTTCCGGCCGTTATCGCCTGGTTGCGATGGTATTTGGGCGGAGAAACAAGCCGCAAAGACATGTTCATGGGTTCGAATGGGGATTTCACCAGGGGGATATGGCAGGCGAAATACAAAAACTGGTGATCATCCGTGTAAACCCCCGAGGCATATGGCAATAACACGGTAACGGGGGAGAAAATGCCTTTTTCCCCCGTTACCTAATATTCACACGGCTTTTAATATGACCGGTTACAAATCGCCTCGTATGGCACTAAACCAGACATCCGCCATCTTGTCGTAACCCGTCCGGTTCGGATGAACGCCGTCCTGTAAATCGGAGAGGGTCAGTGCGCTGTACATATCGACCATATATACCGGCTTGCCCGCATTTGCTTTGCTTTGAACGATTCCCGGGATTTGCGAGTTGAAGTTGTTGATGTTTTGATCCTGACCGCTCAACGGGACGATTTTGGCAACGTATACCTTTCCGTCCCCGGGTAGTTTTGCACAGATTTTATCGATCAATGTGCTTAACCGGGAAGGTGCATTTGCAATATCGTAATTCTGGCCGATATCGTTTGTGCCGATATGAAGAAGTACGATTCGGGGTTGATAGCTGTCCATCCACCCGTTGATATTGCTGTCAATCTGGTCTATCCGCCATCCGGAGTGTCCTTCATGATTCTTGTCGCCTAATTCCGCGGGCCCGTTTGACTGTGACCCGACAAAATCAATGGTAATGCCGAGGTTTTGAATACTGCTCCATAATTTTATGCGGTAACCGCCAGGCACGACCAGACCGTCGGTTATCGAATCACCCAAAGGCATTATTTTCGTTATTCCGACTCCCGTCGGTCCGGGCGTCGGTTCCGGAGTTCCCGGTTCAGTCGGACCAGGCGTTATATTCGCGGGAGGATTGCTCCCCAACGTCGCGACCTCCGAAGCGCTCAGGGCCCTGTCATACACGACGAAGTCGTCGATACTTGCGTTCAGGTAGGGATCGTTCGACCACTGGGACCTTCCTATATAGTTGTTCACTGTATTCCCCATGTCCGAGGGATTCAAGCTCATCCCCGTATTCCTGCCCGCTTCCTGTGTGTTGATGTACAGTATCCCCGTACTTCCGCTCTTCACGACCGCAATATGCTGCCAGGAGCCCTCAGGCAGGGCGCTTGTTCCATTGATGCCCTGTTCCCCGTCGTTCCCGTTAAGGGTAATCGCAAAATAGGGATATCCCGTATTGCCCGATTCCGGGGTGAGCATCATGAAGGTATTCGTATCACCCCCGAAGTCGAAGATCCGCGACCAGGTATCACGGGTGTTCAGGTTTACCCAGCAGGCGACCGTAAAATCGTTCAGGTTGTTGGTGAGCCCGTCCGGAAGATCCACATAATCGCTCGAACCGTTGAGGGTATAGGGCCCGCCGCTAAAGACCGGTTCCTGATTCCCGGTGCTGCATATCAGCTCCACTCCTATCCCCACATAATACTGCGCCACACGAAGTGCGTCGACGATATTGATCTCGCCGTCCCCATTGACGTCCGCGGCCGTTGCGTCGAAACCCGACGGCTGCAGGCCCACATAGTACTGGGCGATGACAAGGGCATCCACGATGTCGATCCCCCCGCTGGCATTGGCATCGCCGCACGTCGCCCCGAATGCATGGCCCATGCAGAATAAAAGCATCATGAAGGCCAGATACTTGATTCCGGGATTCTTTTTTTTCATTTCTCATCCTCCTGTTTACTGTCAACGATACGATAATCGTTTTTATAATATAAAAATCCTTCTTTTTGATTACTTATCAGCATGATCGGTACCCGTGCGTTCACGTTAACGCATAAATGCCGAAATCCTCCCCCCGGTGTATTTATTTCACTCCCCCGGCCGGCGGGCGAAACGCGAACGGTGATGCGGTACTCTCATGAAACAGGAAAGTATTTTACATCATTTCGAATAAAAACGCAACCGATATTTTATCGTAACTATCGCGATAGACGGATTGAGGAAGATACGTACTATGCAGTTCTACACGACTAAGGAAAACGATGTCCTGCGAAACCGGCTCAAGGATTTGTCCGAGACGGACCTCCTGACAGGTGCAAATAACAGACGGTTTTTCTATACATATCTGGATCTTGAGATAAAACGCCAAAGGAGCCATATTAAGTACGGAAACGCTAACGATATCAACGTCGGAATTGCGATGATTGATTTCGACGACGTCAAAAATATCAATGACACATACGGACACCTCGTCGGCGATCGCGTCCTTGAGGATGCGGCCCGTATAACTAAAGAGGCATTGTTTGAAAGGGATATCTCCTGCCGTTATGGAGGCGAGGAATTCGTCATTCTTTTTACAAGTACATCAAAGTCGGGCGCAATGATCGCGATCGAAAAAATCAGAAGGACTATGGAAGATTATCAGTTCGGTATAGGCGAAAAACCGCTTCCTGAAAAGGTAATCATCAGCATCGGGTTTGCAAGCTTTGATGAAGAATCCGATCTCTACAGGCTTCTCGAAGCAAAATCAAGGGGAAAAAACAGGGTAATAAGCGCATAGTTTTTACGTCTATTTTTCCGGACACCGAATGAGATTGAAACGGGTCGGCTGGTCACGTTTTTTTGCAGCCGGCCGCAGTTGATCATCACATGACAATCGGGTAGTATCTCACCTGTGTGATCATTCGAATACGGTCCTGCTATCGGCCCGGCCTGTCCTGAAACAACAATGACGGGCAGTTTCCGATCGTCAAGCGGGAAGATGAGGTGAAATAGAATGGTACGACTTAAAAAAAATAACGGCATACACCGTCTGCATATCGGTAAAAAGCCTTTTCTCATCCTCGGCGGGGAAGTGGGAAACTCCAGCGCCTCGCATCCGGAATACATGAAGGGGATATGGCCCCGGGTGAAAGCGATGAACCTGAATGCCCTCCTTGTCCCCGTCTATTGGGAATTGCTCGAACCGGAAAAAGGGAGGTTCGACTTTTCCCATGTCGATGCCGTACTCAAGGACGCACGGCGTTATAGCATCAAACTCGTCCTCCTCTGGTTCGGCAGCTGGAAAAACAGCATGTCCTGCTATACCCCCTCCTGGATCAAGGAAGACCAGGAAACCTATCCCCGGGCCCGTTATAAAAACGGAACCCCCATGGAAATCCTCTCCGCTTTCAGCACGACAAACCGCGACACCGATGCCGGGGCCTTTGCCGCCCTGATGAAGCATCTCTACAAGACGGACCGCCGCAAAGAAACCGTCTGTATGGTGCAAGTGGAGAATGAAGTCGCTATGGTCGAACAGGCTCGTGATTACGGCAGTTCGGCAAATAAAGCATATGCATCCCCCGTTCCCCGTAAATTAATGGAATACCTGGACCGTCGCGGCGAATCGCTTCATCCGCAGATGAGGCGACTGTGGGACGCAAACGGCCGGCGCACCTCCGGAAGCTGGGAAGAAATATTCGGCGCGGGACCTGAAGGCGAAGAAGTCTTTACGGCCTGGTATTACGCGCGGTATGTCAATCATGTCGTTTTAGCGGGTAAAAAAGAATACCCGCTTCCGACGTTCGTCAATGCTGCCCTGAACCGTCCCGGAAAAAAACCGGGCGAATATCCAGCCGGCGGTCCCCTGCCCCATCTGCTCGATATCTGGCGTGCCGGCGCCCCCGGTCTTGATTTCTTCGCACCCGATATTTATTTTCCGGATTTTAAAACATGGTGCGATGCCTACCATACGGAGGAGAATCCGCTTTTCATCCCGGAAGCGACGATAGATCCGGCATGCGGGGTCAACGCCCTTTATGCGATCGGAAAGCACGGGGCACTCGGCTTCAGCCCCTTTGCCGTAGAATCCGCAGACGAAGAGACCGCCGGACAAATCGCATCATGTTATGATGTTCTCGGCCGGCTCGCCCCCATGATTCTGAACAATCGTGACACGGACATGATGACGTCGTTTATACTCGATGCCGGCACGCCTCGCACGACATTCAACATTGGCGATTTTATCTGCTCATGCGGCCACGCACATTCCCTGCCGTGGTCCCCGTTTAGAGATAACATCGATGTACCGGCCGCCGGCGCCCTCCTGATCGCCGTCTCCCCCTGCGAGTTTTTCATCGCGGGCTCCCTGGTCTTCATCACCTTCGAACCCCTTCAGAAAGGGTTACGGGCGGGAAT
>JAFGHO010000120.1 GCA_016930085.1 Spirochaetales bacterium | reverse complement strand
CGTAAAACTCGCACCCTGGTTCACTGTCTGTGAAGCAGGATCGATCGATACGCTTCCGCCGGTTGTCGGGGGATTGGTAACGGTCGGAGGATTGGTCGCCGGAGGATTGGTAACCGTCGGTGGATTCGTCTGGGTCGGAGTTCCGACGGTGACGCTTCCGCCCTGGGTTGTCACGCTGATATTGTTGGTGTTTTCGTCCGTGAGATCCTGAACGGTAAGGCCGATATTCGAGGTTCCCTGGTTGTTCGCCGTGAAATTGACCGTCATGAGGTGGAGGCTCGACCCCGGGCCTGTTCCGGCCGTATCGAAACCGCTCGTGCGCAGTGAACCTGCGCTCTGGGCATTAACGGCGGAGACAAAACCTTGAGCTCCCGCTTCGACACCGTTTGTACCGATGGATGTGTTGACACTTATAACAGATGAATTATAGCTGATGTCGATACCGTACGCGGCGATTTTCTGGGTGCCGGAGTTTACCATAACCCTGACCGTAAAATTCGCGCCCGCATTCACTGTTTGTGATGCAGGATCGATGGATACGCTTCCGCCGGTTGTCGGTGGATTGGTTACGGTCGGTGGATTGGTCACTGTCGGCGGATTGGTTGCCGGAACCGGTGTCGGTTCGGTTCCGCTGCAGGCGCCCATCGCTTCGAAGTGACTCCATGCGTAACTCCCGTTTAAATAAACATAGTAACCCCCATCTATAGCCGCGGGGAGACTCGAAGCAGCAACCCATCTGTTGGTGACATCAGTCCCGTTGATATTGACCGTAGCCATATTCCAGGAGTTTACATAACTTCCGATACAGGGAAGGAAGATACAGGCCTGGCCTGATCCGTCCTTTTTGAAATCGGTCGTTGCGTTTTGTATTGAGGAGCATCCTGACGCGCAGGTGCAGCCTCCCTGTGTTATTGCAGGAAAGGACGCAATAACAAGGAGGATTACCCCAATAATAGCAATTTTTTTCTTCATGTTTTTTACCTCCAATTTTTTCTTCTAATAAAGTCGTTTCATTTTTTTGACTTTATTTGGTTTTACTGATTCCGTTACGGGTGTTTGCTTTTACCACCTCCTTTCTCTTTCATAACCATCATAGTTATGCATACAAATCATCGTTTACAATAATTTAATAACATAACCACAATGTATCTCCCAAGGCCCCCAAAAGGCCTGTTAATTACCTGTCCGCATCAATAAACTGAAAAATAAAATGCAGCCCTTCATTGCGGGGTAATGAAGAGGCTGCAAGGGAAAAAAGTGTATTGTTAGAGGTACAAAAATGAGAAAAAAGTGGGATATTCATCCCTTTATAATACATTGCACCCACATAAATGGCATACATGAGTCCGATGAACCCGGTCGCATTCTGCAATGTATTCCGAACGCTGCATTGAAATTTGTCGTTTCCCATTTTCTTTACTCTTCGTTTTACTATATAAACTCTATAATAATGCCAGTGAATGGGTCATTTTATGCAATGCCTTTTATTTTTTCTTCTTTTTATGCATGACACATCCACGTTGAAGCCGTCATTGTTTTTCTCCTCTTCGCAGAAGGAGATTGCATTGTTAATGTAACATATCTACACATACATTAAATCAGGTCTTTATATGATTTTTGATTAGGACTATTCATGAGAAATGTTACAGTTAATTCACCCATGCACATAATAAGGAAAAAACCAATAAAAGCTATAAGCAAAATGAATATAACTGATGCCGAACAAACTTATATTAATTAGGTTCAAATTTTTTATAAATTTTAAAATACTTAACCTATAGTATTATAACCATTAAAACCCCCCGCTGTGCTACCCCCTTTTTCACGGTAAGCAAACAAAACCGCTTATTCTTTCGGCGAACATCAGAAATATACCATATTTCATGTTTTTATTCAACCGTTCGTTTTGTATGTTTCATATTCATATTTTAATGTTCCGTTATATTGAACCGTTCCGTTCCCGAAATTTTATCGTTATCATGGAGAAATGTATGATTGGTATTGGTAATTTGGATGATTTAATTATATACTTGTATCAGTGATATACCGCCTCGATGTTTTACCATGTATCGGTGCGTCGTTATGTATAAAACAAGAGGTGATGTTTAAAAATCTTACTGAATGGGAAAGATGTTATGCAGACACATTTATTTCAAAGAAGAATCATGGTTATTTTAGTTGTTTTCTTCCTTGGTTTATGTGGTACGATTTCCTGGTCTCAGGGGATCGATGCCGATGAGACTCACACGGATGAAGACGTGGAAGAGGATATTCTTGGAGAAGAGGAACTCAAAGTAAAGATCGAACCGATTTTCCCTGAGGAAAACAGGTTTCTCATTTTTATCGAAGGAGAAGATTCGGTTTCGACCAATTTCAACAAGGAATCGATCATCAATTACAGCTGTTCGGGAAGCAGAACCCTTGAACTCGACAGGGCGACATCCCTTCACGGAGGCGCCGCTTTCTATGCCGATTTTGTCTTTTACGTCGAGGAATCCGGGATGTACGAACTCTGGTACGGTGGAACACCGCCCGGTCCCCAGGCGGAACTCGCCCCGACAAAAGACGAAATCATCCCCTCTTACGCATCGCCCTTTGAGTACTATATCGACGATCCGGGAAATACGGTGAGAAAATACAGGGAAAATGTCCATGTCGTCGAAGCCTATACCCCCGTCTATTACTGGAATCTCGTTGGTGATCAGGAGTTGACAAAGGGACGGCACCAGATGAGGCTTCAGATAAAGGAAAAACGCGGATTCGACGGAAAGTACTATTTTTATATCGACGCCCTCTTTTTTGTCCGTAAGGAAGGGGGGAAAAGAATCGTCGGGGAAAAGGTGCCCGACGTTTTTCCCGTCGACATGAATAACAGGAGTATCGATGACTATTTTAAAACGATGGACGACTATCTTATCCTCATCCGCGAGCGTCCGGAAGATATCGAACCGCTGAAAACCCTTGCTCTGGTTTATTATTACGCGGGCGATTATCTTAAAGCGATAAAGTATATAAAACGTGCATTGATTATCGACCCGGAAAATATCGAGGCCAAACTGCTCATGGCAAAGACATATATCAAGAAGGGGGAACAGTCAAAGGGACTCGATATCTATGAGGAATTACTCGAAAAGAACCCGAAGCTGCTCGGTATCTGGATGTGGGCGGGAAAACTGTCCGCCTGGAGCGGCCAGTACAATGATTCGATCGATATATTCAACAAGGGACTGTCCGTTTTTATCGACAACCCCGATCTTCTCGTCAATCTGGGGCTTACCTATTTGTGGAGCGGCAAACTCGACGAAGCGGACAGGGTGCTCAACAAGGCCAAGGAGATTGCCGGAGACAATCCCGAACAGATCAAAAAGCTGGCAAAGGTGTTCGTCGTCAACGGCTATCAGGATATGGCGATCGATATTTACAAGGCCGGCCTCAAGGTCGCCCCTGCGGATCTCGAACTGTACCTCCTGCTCGAAGATATTTATTTCAATTACGGAAAGAAAAAGCAGGCGGACCAGGTGAGTGAAATAATAAGGAAGCGGTTCAAGGCGTCGGAGAAGCTTTCCCGCTACCTCGATCTGTTTCATGAAAAGATGGGGCTGAAAGACCGAGTGATAGAGAATTACAGGCAGCGTCTTGCGGCGCAGCCGGACAATCTCGAACTCCGTGAAATGCTCGCGCAGACCTATTTCTGGAACGGTCTCCGTGACGAGGCCATATCGGAATACCTCAAAATTCTTACCACACATGCCTTCAGACATGTTTCCTCCCTGGACGAAAGTTCTTCCGATCTGCTGCGGCAGTTCGATTACTTTTACCTGCTTGAAGGGTATTTCAGTGAGGTCGGAGAACGGTTCGACAAAAAGCGGAAGGAGATCGATGCGGGGGCGTCCGAATACAGGAAGGCCCTTTCAGACCTCGACAAGTTCGTCAAGGCAAAGGAAGCAGCGGAGGCCAAGGGCAAAGAGGTTTCGGTTCCCGATCCCGATCCGTATCGGGCTGCGGAAGCATCGGGCGGGAAACTCGGCTCGCTGCTGGCGGATGCCGCCGAATTGATCAGACAATACGGGCGGGCGTACAATATCGTCGAAAAGGAAATCACCGCAGCCGGCGGGCTCGAAGAGAAATCGAACAGGGAGTCAGAGGTCTTCGACAAACTCATCGAATCGATCGACTGGAAGTGGGACGAGAACCGGACAATCGACGAACTGGAGGAAGTTTCCGGGGACGGCCTGGTACTCGCGGATTACCTTATCGGGAGGATCGCCCAATATGAGAACAGGCCGGGTGAGGCGGATGAACGCTTCGTGAAAATCCTCGGTGAATCCGATTCCATACAAATAATCTACGCGTACGTGGAGAATTGCGTCTGGCGGAACGACACCAAAAAGGCGCGGGCGTTGATCGGGACGTACGGCGCCCGGCTCACCGGCTATGCCCCCTATCTGAGTGGACTCCGCGATCTCTCTGAAGATCTCGGGCGCGAATACGCGAATACGGCGGGAAGCCTTCCCGGCGACGCGGAAACCGCGGTAAAACAGGTGACGAACAACCTCGAGGTATTGTCCGGCGACGCGAAAGCGCAGCTCAAAAAACTCGAAGGGGCGCTCCTTAACCTTCATGACATAATGAGACGGAAACTCGAACGGACATTCTATTCATACCAGGAAAGCACGTACCTGCTCCGCAACGAGCTGGGAGATTTCTATATGAGCAAGCGTGACCTCCCGAAAGCGATCGAACAGTACCGCCAGGTCCTCGCTATCGACCCCTATAATCTCGAGGCGATCTACCGGCTCGCGACCGTCTACCTCTACAACCAGAACTGGTCGGAAGCCATGACGTATCTCCGCAAGGTGTACGAGACCGATCCGACCTACGAAAACGCGACCAGCCTGTACAACAGTCTTGCCAGGAGATACGCGGACGCCTTCAAACTCTCCACCTACGGCTTCGCCGATACCTCGAGGATGATCTGGCACGCGGGCGTGACATACGAGAAACAGTGGAACAGCATGCTGGGGATGAAACTCGGGTACGCGACGGACTTCACCCGCTACTACAAGATACCCGAAGCGGGGAAAAAGCCCTACACGTACCAGACACATTCGCTGGACGGCGGGCTGGTGTTCGATTTCTATAACATCGGTCTCAAACTATATCCCTTCGGGGGGACTTATTTCCTGCTCCATGACGCCTTTTACGCGCAGGAAAACGATCCGGATAATTTCAGCGAAAACCTCAGCATCATCGATTACTTCATGTACCAGACCCTGGCCCCGTATGCCGGGATCGACTTTACGGCGAGCGTGGTCCAGGATGTGTTTTCACTGTACGGGACCGTCGGTTACCGGCCCTACCCGGATACCCTCGCCTATCATATCGAGGATGCCTATGAAGTATGGGGGGTCGTCAACCTGTTCATGAAATTTCCCTTTCTGGGCGGCTTTCCGCTCAATAGCAGTTACATCCGCGCGTACGCCCCGGTCGATTTTCTCATCACCGGCGACCTGATCATCAAGCCCGGCGCTGATCTCTATCTTCCGCTGTTCGGCCTGCAGAACCCGTATTCATCGTTGAGCATCGTGGGCAATATCGGTCTGGAACATACCATTAGCGACCGGCTCGAGTCCATCGAGTTCTACACGCCGGAGGGGGTTTTTCAGGCATTGGGGGGCCTCGATTATTCCATCCTGTTCGGTGAAAAAAATCAGCCCGAGGTATCGGGATTTTCCATAAAAGCCATGGGCGGATATATGACCGAGTATATGGGGACGGCCGACCAGATCGATCGGCTGAAAATCACCGGTGAAGGGAAGTTCGAGTACAAAAAGGAAGGCGCCGTGTTCACCGTCGGGGCCGACGCGAACATCACCTACCGGCTTACACCGGAAAAGGAAACGGGGGACGACCCCGTCGATTACTGGGGATTTGCGCTGCGGATCGGGTATTCGATGGCCGTCGCGAACCTGCTGGCGCCGTAACGGAGAAGAAACGAAATATTATCAGGGAGATATTTTATTTGATATTGAGGAGGAACAGGAATAAAGAATTAAGACACGGATTTAAAATATTTTTTTATAATCAGTGTTCATCTGTGTAAATCTGTGTCAAAAAAGAACAATAGTAATTTTACTGAAATTAATAGATGGGTGATGTCGAGATTCTTGGAGGAGGGAATAAGATGAGAAAACATTTTTTTATATATAGCATTCTTTTGCTCGGTCTGGCAGGCTTTACGGTATTGATGGGTGCATGCAAACTCTCGCTATGGGACACGCTCGGGGCGGTGACCCTCGAAGTCGATCTCACGATCGACGGGGCGGGCGACGGCAATGGGTACCTCACCCTTTCCCGCGAGACCGAAAGCATAAAGAAGCTGACAAAGGCTTCCACGAGCAAGACCTATACCTTCGAGTGGGTGAGCGTCATATCGGACCTCATTATCGGCTACTTCGTGGACAAAAACGGCAACGGGGAGTTCGACGAAGACAGTTTCGCCGAGACCTCGAGCTTCACCGTGGTCAAAAAACTCAACCTCCGCGACTACACCCCTTCCTCCGGAAAGGTGACCGTGGAAGCGAAACTCCTTCAGATGAGCGGGACGGTGGATTGTACGAACATAAACGGCGACTGGCCGACCGCCTCGAGGCGGTATATCTGTTCCGTCAATTCCCTTGAGGGAAAGCAGCGGATCATTCCCGTCGAATCGGACGGAAGCGTCGACTTCTATCTCGGATCGATCAAGGACGGAAGTTTTTACGATCTGTATGCCTTTTACGATACGGACAATGACAGGGTGATGAGCGAACTCGACGACAAGATCGCCTACCTGATTACCAACGGCCACAGCGCGGGAAATCCCGATATCGATATCACCCTCATCAAGGTATCGGGGACCATAACAAGAAGCGCGGGAACACAGGCGAACGGCATCTATGATTTCGCTTCCGGTACGCCGCCTGTTCTTTGCATAGAAGACCAGACATACTGGAGGAAAGTATACCAGCCCGTTCAAAGCAGCGGGGCATACGAGGTTTATGCGGTCGATACGCACACGATCAGTATTGCCATGAATCATGTTTCGAGTGAAATAGACAATTATCGAAAAGAGTACAAACGGTATTGTATTATGCCCGTACGGCTCGATACGCCGGGAGTATATGGAACCAACCAGGCGTTGAGTCCCACAATACACAGGGTTCGAATAACGTTTACCAACAACCAGGTCGATTACCCTGAGAAAAATCTCGCTGTCGCCTGCGGCGTTGGATGGCGTGCAGTACAATTTCCATTCCATCTTTATATCGACGACGATACGGTTGCCGACGGAGGACTGGATGCGGGAGGTACGGTGTATTATACATATTTCAGAAATTATACGTATAACGCATCATACGGTAGTTTTGAAATTCGAATGTTTGTCGATGTCAATGATGATGTTGCTTATAATCCCGAGGATAGCGTCACTAATATTTTTACATCAGGTTCGAGTATTAATTCTGACGATCAATTTACGATAAACCTTGATGTTCAATAAACGTATCTATCTATTTGTATAAAGAGAGGTAATTTTTTTTGTAGTAAAATGTCCATGAAAAAAACCAACCTCCGTCCCCGTCATTGCGGGAAAACAGATTCACCGGACCTCATAGACTTTCGCATGCTGCAATAAGCCAACATAATTCTTCATCCAGTTCGCTTTCAATGTGGTATTTTGACCTGATATTGCGGTAGAGGCGCAGGGCATGTTCGTTGAATTTTCCATCGAATTCGATCGGATTGAATTGTAATTCGGAAGCACATCCGTTCAGTTCACGTAATAAATCCTGTGCATGATCAGGTTTGTCGCATAAATATTTTAAAAGCGCTTTGTATAGCAACCGCAGATATTGATGAATAATATTTTGCGTGATATAAAACAGGACGGATTCCTTCCTTATTACCTCGTCTTCACGGACATCGATATGGGTGTCGATCAGAATGATTGCATTGTCGATTTCTTCTTGTTTTACATGGTCCCTGCAATCCAGTTCGACACAAAGTCCCCCCGGGTACGAGACCATCAATATTCCTTTCGGACACTCGGTTGCGTTGACCATTAAAGGTTTGTCAAATTCAATGATGGTATCCAATATCATTTTTTCTTCCGTAAAAAACAACATGACATCGATATCCGAGAATCTTTTTGCCGTTCCGTTTGCCATCGATCCTTTCACGGCGCATCCGTAGCCATAGCGTAAACATTCCTGTATGAGATGTTTAGTAAATAATCGATGGCGTTCGGAAGGAAAGTGAAGTTTTTTTGTTTTCATGTGCGTTGTATGTATAATTGGCTGTTTCCGTCGTTTTTGTCAACAATTGTAAAGGGACGGAGGTCAAAGATAACGATTTACATCAGCTTGACTATATTATTTGATATTTATTTACAAACACCGGATTGAGTAAATCAGTCTTTATTTTATAAAAAAAATGTATTACCTGCTGGGAAATATAGGACTGTATATTCGCTGAATAACCCTCTATTTTATAAATAATAATTATCGTTATTTTACACTTGTGTTTTTTGCAAACGAAAGAGATAGAGTTATTCTCAGATAATAGTGAAATAGCTGCCTTATTAATTTGAAAGCCCGGTAAGGCAGAGTTCGGGAAAACGAAGGAGTAGCAATAATTCCGGCGGTTCCAGTATATCGTAAATCCCTCGTTTTAAATGCCAGATTCCTCCATATTTATACTTTCCCGGATCATGGACCAGTTCGGCCTTTACCGGATTCTCTGTGATATAGATGAATGTATGCAAATATTGGCCTAAACTATTGATAACGGTACTATGAAACCGGTCATACCACACGTGCCCTTTAATATCGAATGTGTTATTATAGTTTAATGCAAATGTTGACAATATCCACTGCATGATTCTGGACAGGCATTCATTCTTTAAGGGTTGGATCATCAGGTGTACATGATTTCCCATTATACAGAATGTGGTAAGGTTGAATTTATACTTTTTCTTTGCCCGCTTAATGATATTCAGGAAAAGATTTTTGATGAGGGCCGATTGAAGAATAAACTCCTGCCTGTTCGCGCGTGCGGTAACATGGTATTTTGCCCCATCGACTAGTTTTCGTGGTTTTCTCATGTTTCTCTCCTTTAAAAACTATTTCTCACAATGTAATAACTACCGAATTTGTCTTGTCGCATTGGTTTTTATCAATTTCTTTGAAAAAATTTTTAATTTCCGTCCTCCATGCAACATTGCGTCCTATAGTACTGTAAATACGTATTTCGTTGACCTCCGTCCCCTGACCCGAGTCAGCTAAGTCGCCTCCGTCCCCAAATCCTTTTCACGTTACCGATGACCTCCGTCCCCATGTGGAATCAAAAAAAATCGGATTTTGGGAAAAATTATCTATTTTTTTTTCAGGTAATCTTTTATAATGGAAGCAGGATTTCTCCTGGTTGTAATGGAAAGGGGAGTCTTGTCAAAAGGGCAAAAAATGCCCATAATAACCAACATATCGGTTTTATGTCTATTGGGGTGAACATATGGGTTTTTTTAAAAAATTCTTTTCCGGTTTTTTCAAGGTGCTTCTAGTTATCATTATCATAGTGGTCGTATTGGCGGGGGGGCTTACTCTTTACTATTTTCTTACAAAAGAGGATCCGGTCGCCTATATCCCGGACAATTTCCTTTTTTACGTCAAGGTGAACTCGATCCGTTATATTTATGATAATGTGATCGATCTCAAGGCGGCGGATGTTGTTTTTTCCTCTTCAAGGGATTTGAAATCGATTTATAAAATGATTATCGATTTTAAATCAAATGAAATGTCCAAGAATGAGTTTTTCAGGTTCCTTCTCGATGTACGGGCGGATATCATGATTGCACCGGATTATTCGCCCGTCATCGTCTTTAATCCGGGATTGCTTTCGCTGGCAACCAGAATGTTTCCGATTCTCAACTTTTTCTTCAAATTCGAAGGGGTAAATCTCAACCAGATTCAAAAGGGAAGATTGACGATTTACGATTATCCGGTGGATGAGAATCAACACCTTTATTTTTCACTCCGCAACAACCTTATTTTTCTTTCAACAAAGGAAAAGCATATCGATGCGATTTATGAAAGCAAAAAGACCGGTAAAAACCTTGCGAGTAATAAAGAAATAATGGAACTCAGGAAAAAGGTCAAAGGCGGTGGTTTTGCGGAAATATATGTCGACACGGGAAGTCTCCTCGATATCGTAAAGGCGGGCAGCGAGGAACTTTCACGGGTTTTCAGCGAAATATCATTCAACAGCTACAGCGCATTTACATTCAAGATTTCGAATGAGGACCTCTTTTTAAGCGCATACACCGATATCTCGGTGGAGAATCCGGACCTCAGGGATTTTCTCTCCTATAATCCTTCAAGCCTTCAGGTCATCCAGTACCTGCCGGAAAAAACTACCGTCTACACATCGGCCAATGTCAAATCCTTTAAGCAGCTTATCGGGATTCTTCTCGATTTCAAGGAAGGGTCTCAGGGCAAAACACTGAAGACGATCAATGATTCAAGTAAGCTTCTGCTCGGGGCGACGATCGATGAGATCCTGTTCGACTGGATGGGAACGGAAATGGGCGCGTTTACAATGTCGTATTCTCCCGATCCGGTTCTCTTTATCCGATTCAAGAACCGGGCGAGTATCGACGCGGCGCTCGACCGTATATCGAAAACACTTTTTTTTGAAAACGACCCCTCTCTGGTCCTCGATGAAGTACGCGTCAGCAGAATAAAGTTCCCGGATTTTATCAAAGGGATAATCGGTCTTTTCGTCAAAGGCGTCGAAACCCCGTATTATATTATCATGAGGGATTATATCTTTTTCTCGATGAATGCGGAAAACCTTTCCCATATAACGAATGATTACCGCTCGAGTTACACCCTCCTCCGGAACGAGGGTTATAAAAAGGTGACCTATGAAATCCCGAAGAACGCCAATATTTTCATGTACTACGATCTCGGCACTTCGATGCCGGACTTTTTCATGCAGAACAATGTTCTCACATCACTGCTCAAACTCTATGAAAAGGGTGTGTTTGCGATCCACTTCGACGAGCGGGAAGTCAGGATACAGATATCCGCGGCGGGAATCGCCGGCGAGAAAGCCGTGCTTTTTCCGGGCTATCCAAAGCCGGTTCCCGAAGGCGTCGCCTCGAATGTCTGCTGTGCGGATGTGCGGGGCTCGAGACTCGATGAACTCATTTATATCGACAACGGCAATAATCTCGTGATTCAGGATCTCATCGAGGAGACGGCGTTCAAGGCCCCGGTCGAGCGCGACAGCGATATCCTTGTCCCGGAAGGTGAAAAAAACGCCGTTTATGTTTTTTCACAATCGGGGACCCTTTACAAGTTTGACGGCAATGGTGAGGCGATTCCGCCCTTTCCCGTCATCACCAATTATAAAGCTTCTTTTCAGCCCGTCGAGTATAACGATAACCTCGTTTTCTTTTCGGACACGGAAAACGCCCTTTATTTCCTTTCACCTGAAGGAGTAGAAACGCGCTGGGGGTTCCAATTCGAAGCCCCGCTTCTCTCGCCCCCGGTCTTTTTCAAACAGATGGTCTGTTTCTATCCGAAAAATTTTTCGGGGACCGTTTACCTGACGGACAAGGATGGGACGGCGTTGGAAGGATGGCCGCGGAAGGGCGGCGGCATCTCGTTTTGTTCGCCCCTGCTTTTCACCGACAGAAAAGGGGAGGTCAGGATTGCCTTTCTCACCCAGTCAGGCATTCTGAATCTCTGGGACATAAAGGGCGGACGCATCGAAGGATTTCCACTCGACCTTGACGGCGTCTTCTATACGGGACCCGTCCTCGTCGCGCAGGGGATTCTTTCGACCATACCTTTCGAACGGGAAAAGGCGTTGCTGCTTCTTGATGCGGACGGCAATATGACGATGGTGAGTTTGAGCGGTGAAATTCTCAAGCAGAAAAAAATATTCGAGGGCGGCGATAAGAAAAATGCTCTTCTTCTCTTCGATGTCGACAGGGATGATATCGAGGAAATCTTTATTTACGGATCGAAGAATTTCATCATCGGTCTAGGACGCAACCTGGAACCGTTGCCGGGCTTTCCCGTCCGGGGAAGTAAACGTCCCAGTTTCACCGATCTTAATTACGACCGGACGTACGAAATGATTGTGGGAAGTTTTGACAATAATATATACGCCTATACAATTAATAAATAACGTATTGTAGGCAAATATTATGGGGAAGACCGGTTCTATTTCCGGTTTTTCCCCGGTTGTAAGGATAGGAAAGAGCAATGAAGAGAATCCGGTTGATACCGATACTCATCGGTCTTACCCTTTCCGGTTGTCAATCGATGACGGAAAACATCTTTGAAGGAACCGTCGGTTCGGAAGATTACAGGAAAATTTCGGAGATAGAGTTGTTTCTTCTCGAGTATAATGTTACCGGAAACACGTATTATCTCGAGCGTGCGGAAGAAAAACTCGACCTTTTGTTTGAAAACACCTCGTATAACAAGGAGTTCGAAGCCACTCTTTACGGCCTCGACGGCGAGATCGAATATTACAAAGGAAATACAAGGGAGGTAAAGGCGGCCCTGGAAAAGATCGAACTCAAATCGAAACGGGAAGAGCGGCTTCCCATTCTCAAGGCGTTTCTTGAACCGGATTTAAAAAAACAGATCGAGATTCTCGAGCAGGGCATCGAGCAGTCGAGCAGCACCGGTCATATCAAACTTCAACTCGCACTCAGGTATTTTGAAACCGGCGACTATAGAAAAGCGGCGGCGGCATTCGACGATGCTTTCAAACTCTTGAGCGACAATTACCAGCAGTATTATGAAAAGAAGCGGGACCTCGCATATCAGTTTATCGAAAACCCCCCTGAAACGCTCATCGCATCGGACCTGTTCGCCGTGGATAAACTGACCGCGGCCCACGTCGTCACCATCACGCTGCTTCAGACTGATTTCCTCGATAATATTACCGTCAACAAGCATATCGAAACCGAAGTACTCCTCCAACGCCTGAAAGAAAGAGACTATATCCATGAAAGGCGGCTTGCTCCGGATGACCTGTGCAAGCGAAAGGATATTGCCTATTTCCTCCTCGCGATACTCTCCTACCTTGAAAACAACAAGGATATTCTCGATATGTATAAACGCGAGTACGAGAGAAATGAATATCCTTCTCCGGTGCCGGACATCCACGTTCATGATTATTACTTCAACGCCGTTCTGGTGCTTGTCGAACGGGAAATAATGGAATTACCCGACGGCATAAATTTTCTTCCAGAACGTACGATGAGCGGTATCGAGTTCAACGAGACATTGAAACGAATGAAGGCATTTGATTGATCCCGTGTGTCGCCGGAATGAAACATCGAAATGAATTTCCGTCGCCAAAATGACTACGCCATGAGGTACTCGAGAAGGTTGAAAAAAAGCCTCATGCGGCTTGCATTCGAAAATTCCCTCAGTATAATTTATTAAAGAATCCCTGTTGAAAAGGAGAGGCCCGTATGTTTGTATATAAAATCAACACAAAGAGACTGTTACGGCTGCTGTTCCTCGTTTTGCTTTTGGCGTGTATCCCCGTTTACGGGAATGACGGGAGTAATACCGGCAAAGGGGAAGCAACCGGTACCGGACTCACACCGCGCTTCCCGGAGTCGGATACCAACCTTGTCCTTGTCGAAGGCGAGGATGCGGTTTCGACCAATTTCAACAAGGAACCGATCCTCAATTACGGATGTTCGGGGAAAAGGACCCTCCAGTTGAACAGGGTCAAGGGACTTCAGGGAGACGCCCCCTTTTATGCGGATTTTGTTTTTTTTATCGAAGCGCCCGGGACCTACGAGTTCTGGTACGGCGGCACCCCGGCGGGGACGGAGGACGATATTTTTCCGTCGTATGTTTCTCCCTTTGATCTTTTTATAGACGAAATGGAAGAACCCTGGCAAATAACACGGGAACACATGACGGTCGTGGAAAACTATACCCCTGTCTATTACTGGAATATGGTAAGGGACCTCACATTGAGTGCGGGAAAGCACAAAATCAGGTTCGAGGTAAAGGAGAAGAGGAGGTATGACGGCAGGTATTATTTTTACCTTGATTCCTTTTTCCTTGTCAGAAAGGAAGGGACGCGGCGAATGATTCCCGCGACATTGCCCGAGGTCTTTCCTGAAAACATGGATGACAGAAGCATCGACAGGCCTTTTCGTGCCATCGATGACTATCTTGTCATTATCAGGGACAATCCCGATGATACGGCGCCCCTCGTCGAGATTTCCCTTATCTATTCACTGTTGAGCGATTATCTAAACGCCATAAAATACCTGAAGCGCGCACTTGTCCTCGAACCGGACAGCATTGATATCCGGCTTCTGATTGCCAAAAACTATATCTGGAAAGGGGATACCGAAACCGGCCTTCGATTCTATCAGGAAGTCCTCGATCAGGATCCTTCACATCTTTCGCTATGGCTTGAAGCGGGCAAGATAGCGGCTTGGACGGGAAGGTTATCCGAATCGGAGGAATTGTATAAGCGGGCACTCGAGTTGTTCCCCGGCAACCTCGATCTTTTCGTCAATCTCGGCCTTACCTATCTATGGTCCGGTTCGGTCCGCGATGCGGAAAAAATGTTCGATCGCGCGTTTGAAGGGACGGAGGGCGATCTTGTCCGCATCAAGGAGCTTGCCGGGGTCTATATTGTCAACAATTACCCCGACCGGGCGGCCGCGGTGTATGAGGAGGCCATTCGGATCTCGCCTGAGGATATCGAACTCTATATCCTCCTTTGGCGAACATACGATCGTATGGGGGAAATGGATGCCGCTCTAAAGGTCCGGCGGCGTATCGAAACGACCTTTCTCCCGTCCGAAAAGCTTAACGAGTATTGTGAACTCCAGGCGGAAACGATCATGATGAAAGAAGCGGTGATGGAAGACTACCGGGCACGTCTGGCAGAGCAGCCGGACAACCTCGAATTGCGAGAAACGCTTGCCCAGGCGTATTTCTGGAACGGGTTCCGGCGTAAGGCGATTGACGAATATCTGAACATACTCGTGAATCACCTTTACCGTTTTCTCGAATCGGAAGAACGCGAGTCGTTCGATCTTCTTTATACCATCGACCGTTTGTATGTGCTCGAATCCTATTTTTCCGGCGCCGGAGAAATATTCAGACAAACGATAAAACAGATGTTTGCGGCTATGGATGCGTTAGAGGACGCGGAAAAGGAATACGGTGCGTATTTGAAAAAAAAAGAGGAGGCGTCCGCTTCAGGGGAAGCGTTTAGGGAACCCTCCGAAGATCCTTCCCTGGCGGTTACACGGTCAAAGGCGGCCTGTTCATCGCTTGTCGGAGATGCCCGCCGTCTTTTGATTCAATACAAGGCCGCGGTGGAAGAACTTGAAAAATGCGGGGTTTCGGCCTTTCCTCTGGAAGAGAAGGACCGTGAAGAAGAAAAGGTGTTCGAACAGATCACTGAACCGCTCGAGTGGCAATGGCGGCGAGATGAAACCATTGCCGAACTTCGTGTGGTCGAGGCGGGGGGGCTTTACCTCGCGGGTCATGTGATCGCGAAGATCGATCAGATTGAGAACCGGTTAGGTGAGGCGGCCGCACGGTATGAGGTGATAGGCGAACTGCGCGATTACCCAGAACGGGCCTTCGCGCAAGCGCAGGTGAACCTCTGGAACGGGGACGTGGAAGCGGCGATGGAACGTATCGCGTCTCCAGGATCGCGGATACGGGAGTACGCCCCGTATACCGCCGAACTTCTCGGCCTGATGCAAAATTTGGCAAGAGGCGCCGCGGGCGGTATCGGCGCGGCTGAAGATTATTCGGCAGACTTGTGTAAGGCGGTCAAGGACGATCTCGAAACCCTCTCGGGCGATATCGCGAAACGGGCGGGGGAGGTCGAAAAACGACTCGGGACGCTCAAAGCGGTATACAGGAGGACCGTAATCCGTACGATCTACCGGTATGAAGAAAGCACGTACCTCCTGCGGAACGAACTCGGCGATTTTTATCTGGAAGAAAAGGAACTCGCGAACGCGATACGGCAGTACCGGAAGGTGCTTGCAATCGATCCCTGGGATATCAGTGCACAATACAGAATCGGAACGGTCTACCAGTGGAACAAACAGTGGTCGAAGGCGATGGCGCAATACAGGGAAGTGTACTGGGCGGACCCGAACTACGAGCAGGCGACTGCGCGGTACAACACCCTCGCGCGGGAACATGCCGACAGTATTCATACGCGGGCCTCGTATGAGGTCGATACGTCCAGAATAATCTGGAAAGGGCAGGCCGATTATACCACGGAGATAAACGAGAATTTAGGACTGATAATGAGTTATGCGTTCGATTATTACCGGGTGTTCCGCTGGGCCGTCTACGGCAATATCAAGGAAGAACCGGTAAGTCCGCCGGATATGAAGCATTATTCCTATCAGGTACACGACCTGCTTTTGGGGCTTTCCCTCGTCAATGTCCCTCTCGGCGTTTCCCTCACCCTGGCGGGGGGCTGCGCGGTTGAAACCAACAATGAACTGGCGAACCAGGAAGAGGAATCCTTCGCGGACTACGGCGGGGACAATATCACCCTTTTCGATTTTATCGGTTTCAACAACGCGTGGCCGTACGGAGAACTGGAATTCAGGTATGAGGTCTCTCCCGAGTTCTCCCTCGATATACAGTCGAGGGCGGGAATATATCCCGAAACATACGGATACGGGTATACGACGCTGGTCGGAACGGATGACGGAGGTTCCTACCTGCCGATCCTGTATAATTACAATAAAAGAAAAGTGATCGATATTTCGGGCAGCTGTAATATGTCCTCGTCGTTTTCGTTTATCGATGCGCCTGTTATAAACGGTATGGGGGCGAGGGGATACGGGGAAATCGACTACCTTATCGACGACCATCTCGAAGACGGCTATAATTTCATCTACCTCGGCCTCGGTGAACTGTCGGTTCGTCTGTTTGAAATCGAGGACCCCTATACGACACTGGGATGTTACGGGAGTTTCACCTACCAGAGTTCCACGATCGGCAGTACGAAAGACGATCAGGCGATGATCGATTATTATTCGCCGCACGATGTGATTATCGCCGGGGGCGGAATTACCTTCTCGCATTACGCGGGACTCGATGAGGACTTCGTCCTCGGCGTCAGTCTGAATTACGGCGCGTTCTTTACCAGCCAGTTCGAGGTGTCCGAACAGGACGTCGTCGAACGGCTTAAAATACAGCTTGAAACGACAATCGAGGTCACAAAAGGCGACGGGGTCTTTTATCTTACCCCCGTGTTCGTCAATCTCATGAATTACGAGACAGGACGGTGGTGGGAATACTGGAATTTCATCATACGTCTCGGCTTTCTCGCGCGGCTTCCCCGTCTGCTCGCGCAATAGAAAAGGGGAAGCGTCCGTGACATACGATGAACCGGTTGTTCGCGGAATGATTCGCCGCGCGCTTCCTTTTACCGTCGAGCCTTGAGGATAAAAAAACCTTTCCCGCAGGTTCCCGCGGGAAAGGCTTTATATTCCGGACATTCTGAATATCCGTTTTTATCACTTACTGAAGCAGCTGGAGCACGGACTGCGGTTTCATGTTCGCTTGCGCGAGCATTGCCGTCGACGACTGCACCAGAATCTGGTTTTTGGTGAAGTTCATCATTTCATAGGCCATGTCCGCGTCACGGATCGTCGATTCGGCGGCCTGCATGTTTTCCGCACCGATGTCGATTCCTTTTACCGCCATCTCGAGCCTGTTCTGGTAAGCGCCGAGGTCCGCCCGCTGTTTGTTGATCTTTCTGAGGGCGTCGTCGACGATACCGATCGTTCTGTTGGCCCCGTCAGGCGTCGAGATACTCAGTATCTCTTCCGTTGAAACATTCTTGAGGCCGAGGGCTTTAGCCGTCATTGTACCGATAAATACCTGTTCGCGCTGATCCATGTTTGGACCGATATGGAACCACATTGAACCGGTGACGACATTTTCTCCCAATGGCCGCGCGAACCGGCCGGTGAGGAGATTCATGGTGTTGAACTGGGCATGGGATGCCACCCGGTCGACTTCGTCGATAAGCTGTGAAACTTCGACCTGGATCATCATCCTGTCTTCATCCGAATACACCCCGTTCGCCGCCTGGATGGAAAGCTCCCTTATGCGCTGAATGATATCCTGTGTTTCCTGAAGGTAACCTTCCGTCACCTGGATAAACGATATCCCGTTCTCGGCGTTTTTCGAAGCCTGGTTGAGTCCCCTGATCTGGGACCGGAGTTTTTCCGATACGGCAAGCCCGGAAGCATCGTCACCCGCCCGGGTGATCCTGTAGCCCGATGCCAGTTTTTCCATGTTCTTTGTCACGTGCAATCCGTTTATCTTGAGTTGTCTCTGTGCAAACATTGCACTCAAATTATGCTGTATTATCATAACTTCCTCCTTGAAATCCTTTTAATAAAATTATGCCTTCCTTCGTCCTCATGAAGGCGTTTGTTTTCGTTTCATGCGATCATGCCGGCCTTTTTTTTGCATTATCCGCTCAACTCTCAATTTCAGATACCGAAAATGGGAATAGGCGTCCCTCTGCCCTTTACCCTTTCCGGTATATGAAAACAGAATACCGGCTCATGATCACAGACCGTGTTTCCCTGTAATAACAACCTTGTAATTCCATACCCTTTCGCCCTTCTCTTGTGCTGTCGGCTGTTTACCTGCATAATACCTGCCGGTTTTGTCTCCCCTGGTCACCTCCTCTCTTCTTTCAACGGTAGACGGACCTCACCCCCCGACGGTATGACAATGGCATACCGGGAGTAACGTGAGGGACGAATACTCGTTTAAAGATTGTTATGCGTTTACAGGTATAACAGTAAGCGTTCGGCGTTACCCGTCAGGGCAGCCTCTTGCTTATTACATTTATCGATTACCTGAAGTTATAACTTGAGAGAAAAAATAAAAAAAAATGAAAAAAATAATCAATTGCGTACTGAGGCATATATTATCGAATACATTACTGTTATACGGCAATACCGCAGCCGTATGCGTTCCGGGTAGTAAAAAATGTCGGTGTCGGCGGAACCGCCGGGAAGCTTCAATGGTGTTTTCTCAGGTCAATCATATACCTGTGTAATTTTCTTTCATCCGGCTTGAAAATACCGATAACAGTTATATACTTATTATGTGAAAGGCATTTTTCCGGAAGGAACATGAAGCGTCACCTTGTTTACCATATTGTGAGAAAACCTTTTTACAGGCGATTTTTTGTCCTGGGATTGTATTTCCTGTTATGTCTTATCCCCGGAAAGGGAAGCGACGAATCGAATGAAGGTGGCGGAATCCCGCGAAACGAGAATATCGAAGTCAAGGTATTCGGTATGGTCCATCTCGCATACGACGACCGGTTTCCGGCTGGAGGCAGCGTTCGTATAGGTCCGCGGTACGGCATTATAGCGGACGACGGCTTTTTCGAATTGAAGGGACTCCTTCCCGGCGAGTATCGCGCGGAGATCAGCTATAACAACATGACGATAATGTCTGTGCCTTTTGAATTGTATGAAGGCGTCAATCAATTCGATGCCCGCATCTCGAAGTTAATTCCTGAGTTTATGGTAAAAAATGCCCCGGACGGCATGAATCCCGAAGAGATATTTTCTCCGGTACCCCGGAATGTTTTCCATCATGGGAACAGGAACCTCAAACGGGTTGCCATCACCATTGATGACGGATGGATTCGTGACGATGAGTTTCTCGAGCTATTCGAGCGTTACGGAATACGATGCACGGTATTTATAATCGGCGGAAGAGGGGTCGGCAATAAAAATCCGGACTGGATCAGGAAGATGGATAACCTCGGTTTCGAAGTGTGCACGCACACATGGAGCCATACTCCCATCACGAAGCTTTCAAATGCGGCATTGAAAGAAGACCTTCGGAAATCACAGATGGTTTTTACGAATATCACCCATAAAAAATACCCTTTTTTCAGGCCCCCTTTCGGCATATATGACGAAAGGACACTCAAGGTCGTGGCCGAAAACGGCTATTATATCATTCACTGGAGTAATGCGGTCAATGATTTTATCAAAGGCATCACCGTCGAGCGGCAGGTGGATTATGTTATGCAGCATTTGAAAAACGGAGATATCATTCTGGCTCATTTTGGCGCCTACAATACCTTCAAAGTATTGCAGATTATCATCCCGGAGATACTGGATAAAGGATATGAGATTTGTCCTTTATCCGAGGTGCTTGAAGGTTGCGATTGTGAGTGAGTATGCCGCTGCGTCCGGATGACGGCGGGCGGTTCTGCGATTATCCCTTTATATACCGGACACCGTTCTGAAAAAGCTTCAAACCTTCGCCGTTCCTCGTTTTTTCCCGCTTCCAACGGGGATGGTTCTCCGGAAATATAAAGGCTTCGGGATGAGGCATAAGCCCGAAGACATGACCCGTCCGGTCGCAGATGCCGGCGATATTGTCAACCGATCCGTTTGGATTATCGGGGTAGGGGACATCGTCATCATGGGCCTGTTCTGCGGGATTTTTCAGGGTATATGTCGCCGCTATAAGTTTTTCTTCACGCATGATACGTTCTGTTTCTTTATTTCCGATAATAAATTTTCCCTCACCGTGACGGACGGGCATTTCCATTTTCTCAAGCCCCCTGGTCCAGATGCACGGGGAATCTTCGGCAAAGGCAAGGTTCACCCACCTGTCCTCGAAGACACCGGAATCGTTATGGATAAGAGAAACCTCCTGCTTCCATGTGCCTGAAAGATTGGGAAGAAAGCCCATTTTGACGAGTACCTGAAATCCGTTGCAGATACCGATAACGAGTTTGCCGGAGGCGATAAAACGGTCGAGTCTCTCTTTCAGCCTTTTTTTAAAGAGGGATGCGAATACTTTCCCGGAACCGAGATGATCGCCAAAAGAAAATCCGCCGGGAAAGGCGAGAATTGAAAACCCGTCCAGGATGTGCGGGTTTTTTATCAGGTCGTTGATATGTACCTTGCGCGACAGTGAACCGGCACGGTCAAACGCCTCTTTCAGTTCGTCATCGGCATTGATGCCGAAACCGGTAATGATACATGTTGCCGCCGTCACCTCAACCTCCTCCTATGCAATCGGTTTTTTCCATGCCGCTTCCAGTTTCTCAAGCGGCAGCGAGGCGATGGTCGTTCCCTTCCTGCCGATAGCGACCGATTGTTCTCCCGTTACTTTGCCGATAAGTGCGTACGGGCATTTCTTCATTATCGAACGGAAGGCTTTCACTTTTTCTTTTGGGACCGTGACGATGAAACGTGACGGTGATTCACAGAAGAGAAGGCGGGCGTCCTCCATGGATGCCGTATCGTTTCCCGGAATCCCGTCCAGGCAGATATCCGCCCCCAATCCGCCCCCGATCGACGATTCACATACGGCCACGGCAAGGCCGCCGTCTGAAATATCGTGACATGATGCGATGCAGCCTTTACTGTTGGCGCGGTAAAGCGAGCGGTAAAGTTTCATCGCCCCTTCCGGTTCCACCCGCGGGCATTGCCCGAATTGTCCGCCCGCAACCCGTTCATAACGTGTTCCTCCCAGCTCTCCGTTTGTAGTACCGAGTATGAAAATCGCGTCCCCCGGATGTTTAAAATCGGTTGTCTGCGCATGCCGGATATCTTCGATAATACCGACAAGGGATATGAGGAGGGTCGGTCTTACCGATATTTTTTTACCGCCGAGCCGTGCGTCGTTTTTCATCGAGTCCTTGCCGGAAATGAGGGGGATGGCGTAGGCCATACACGCCTCATGAAGGCCCCTGCATGAGCGCAGAAGCTGCGCGCATTTATAGAGGGCATCGGGATTTGTCCCGGATTCGACCGGGTCCGGCCAGCAGAAATTATCGAGTGCCGCGGCCGTTTCCGGGGAACCGCCAAGCGCGATATGGGCCCTGAATGCCTCGTCGACCGCACACATCGCCATATGATAGGTATCGATATCGCCGTACCTCGGACATATTCCGTGTGTGACCGTTATCCCGCGCCGGGAATCATACCGCGGTTTGAGAACGGCCCCGTCGGAATGACCGCTCGACGTATTGCCGGTAAAGGGTTTGACGACAGAATGCGCCTGCACTTCATGATCGTACTGCCGCACGAGACGTTCCTTCGATGCGATATTGGGCTCGGAAAGGAGTGAGTAAAGATCGGCGGAAACGTCCCGGTCCGCCTCGATCTGCCGGTCCGGCCTTCCGTTCTCCGTCCATTCGGCGTTCAGGGACATGGGAGGGAGTCCGTCATGGAGAAAATCGAGGTCGAGAAGACCGACATATTCCTTATTGAACAGGACCTCCACATACCCGGAATCCGTAAACTCACCGACCACCGTTGCCTCGACGTCCCTCGCTTCTGAAAGGGAGAGAAACTCACGTATGTTTTCAGGCGGAACGGCGAGGCTCATGCGTTCCTGGGATTCCGAGACGAGAATTTCCCAGGGAGCAAGACCCTGGTACTTGAGCGGGCAATCGTCGAGATTGATTTTGACCCCGCCCGAGAGTTCCGCCATTTCACCGAGAGATGAAGAGAGCCCCCCGGCGCCGTTATCGGTAATCGCCCTGTAAAGCCCCATGTCGCGTGCTTCAAGGAGAAAATCGAGCATTTTTTTCTGGGTAATGGGGTCCCCAATCTGGACCGCGGAGGTGGGAGAAGCGTCGTCAAGGGCCCGCGATGAAAAGGTCGCGCCATGGATGCCGTCCTTCCCGATTCTGCCGCCGGTCATGACGGCAAGGTCGCCCGGCAGGATTTTTTTCTCCCAACTCCTCCGGCCGCCTATCGAGGCGGGAAGAACACCACCGGTTCCGCAATAAACAAGCGGTTTGCCCAGGTAGCTTTCATCAAAAAGAAAACCGCCCGCGACAACGGGGATACCGGACTGGTTTCCCCCGTCAATTATCCCTTTATGGACACCCGACATGATCTGAAGTGGATGGAGGATGCCCGGCGGCAGCTGTTCCTGCGGGGTTTGAGGATACCCGAAACAAAGGACGTTGGTATTCCATATCGGTTTTGCGCCGATTCCCGTCCCGATGATGTCCCTGTTGACCCCGACAATACCGGTTATGGCCCCGCCGTACGGGTCGAGCGCGGAAGGGGAATTGTGCGTTTCGACCTTGAAGCAAAGCAATGTTTTATTGTCGAAGCGGATAACTCCGGAATTATCATGGAATACCGAAACGAGATATTTTTTTTTCTTTGAAAGCAGATCCGTCGTTTTTTTGATGTAGGTTTTAAAAAGGGAGTCGATTTTTTCCCGTTTTTCCCCCTCCCGGTAATAGATTGTAGCATTAAAGATTTTATGTTTGCAGTGTTCGGACCATGTCTGGGCGATCATTTCAAGTTCGACATCAGTTATCCCTTCCGGAAGCCCCTTCTCTTTTCGTATACCCTGGACCTTTTCATCCAGCAGATAGGTACGGATTGCATCCATTTCGGATAAGGAGAGGGCAAGAAGCCGCTGCCGTGAAAGATCGAGAAGCCGGTCGGGGCTCATCTCGCGGATATCAAAGTTTTCCACGTTAACCGGACTCGGTTGAATAGTATGGGGATAATGTGCGGGGAATCGTTTTCCCGCTTCCCATTCTTCACGCGACAGGAAGGAACTCGACTGGATAAGGGGATTATGCAGGGAAAGAATAAGTTTTTCCGCTTCCCCTTTCGATAGTTTCTCACTCTGAAAGAGATATTTTTGTGCCGTTTGAACGACGGCTTTTTCCGGCAGACTGCGGCCGGTAAAATTCCTGATCGCTTCCCGTGCCGTTATGGCAACAGGGTCGGTGACACCCGCTTTGAAGGTGATTTCGGTCATATATGTCCATTCGGGAAGAAGATCCGTTGTCCCTGCGCAGGTATCGATCAGTGCGGCCTGGGCGACGGGATCGGAAAAAATTTCGTGCACGACGTCGTCCGTCATACCGGGGACCGCATCGATAATAAAGACATCGACGAACCTGAGAGAATGAACCGGAAGACATCCATTACTTTTTATCGATGCGAGAAGCCGGTCCGCCCTGCCGTCGCCGTATTTTTTCCGGTAATAGACTTCGACTCTCATGATGCGTTCATAGTACCGTACATTGTCGTTTTTTGCAATATTGGCCCGTGAATAAACACGGTGAAATCGATATAATTATTTTTTTTTATACCGATCATATTAATGATACTTTTTTACTTTACATTTTTATTCCGACAATGTAGTATGGGCGTCAATATGGAGCATATGAGTTACTTTAAAACAGGTACGGTTGAAAATCTTGATACCAACACGAAATTCAAGGCCATCAGGGAACTCATCAATAAGACGTCCGTTTTTTCACATGTCAAGAATATACAAAAACTGGAAAAGGTGGTCATCGAGCGTGAAAAAATACAGAGTACGGGGATCGGTCACGGTATCGCCATCGCGCACGGCCGTACGGATGAGGTCGAACACATGATGATGGTATTGGGGATTTCAAGACGCGGGATCGAGTATGGTTCCTGCGACAATAATCCCGTTCATTTCCTTTTTTTAATTGTCAATCCCCCGGACAAACAGGATGATTACCTCCATGCACTCTCGTCAATTGCAAAAATAGCGGGCAATAAATCCTTCAGGGATGAGTTACTTGCTTTGTCATCTCCCAGGAAGATTGAAAAGGTACTCAATCAGGCGTTAAGCTTGTGCCTTGATCATCGACCGAAAAAGAACGATCGTCTCACCCTCCAGCCTGTCTAGATAGCCATCACTCCCGTTTCAGCGTAATCGTTTCACCATCAAAAGGAATGTGTATGGAATGCTCAGGTTTCATCCGGAGTTCTTTTAACACCTGTCCGGTCGTATGAACGGGAATTATCATACGGGCGTTCATTTTATCGATGTGTGCCCGTATCTCCTGAAGCGAAGTATGTGCGTCCGCTTCCGGATACACGGAACTGCATTCGATGACTGCGATATCGGCGCCGTCGATGAGGGAGAGGAGGTTTTCATGATAACCCGTGTCACCGCTTATACTGATAACGCTGTGATGAACGTGAAATCGGTAGCCGATCGATTCCGGATTATGGTTCATCGGAAAAATATCGATCGTTACATTGTTTCCGATTTCGATGCCGGACCGGAGGCGGGGGGGAATCTCGAGATATGTAATTCCTTCATCGAGTCCCGATCCGGGATAACATGCTTCGAAAAGCGTTTTACAGAAATCGTGTATTCCCGCAGGACCGATAATCTGCGGGACATGCCGGGGAGATGTTTTTTTCTGAAAACCGAGCATGAGGAACGGAAGGCCGGCAGTATGGTCGCCATGAAAATGGGTAATGCATATATGGGTGATCTTTTCAAGGGGTAATCCCATGGCACGGAGCCGATACAGGGTGGTAGGGCCGGCATCGATCAAAAGGTATCCGTCTCCGGTTTCTATTATAAACGCCGGACTCGCCATCCCGTCCGTATTGAAGGCGTCACCGATACCTGCGCAATGAAGTTTGACTAAAGCCATAAAAACGGGAGCGACGGGGATTGAACCCGCGATCTCCGGCTTGACAGGCCGGCGCGATAACCATCTTCGCTACGCCCCCTATAAACGGTATCGACACATGACGGACGATGCCGATTTTCCATAACAGCATACCGATTATCCGATATTTGTCAAGAGAAGATGTGGGGGATTGTGATATATTCATTCGGTGTCGTGAAGTAAAGCCCGAGTTCCTTTACATTTTCCCCGGTTGAATGCCGCCAGATATCCGCATAAAACCGGACCTGATTGCCGTAAAATCCGGCAAGTTCATGAAGTTCCTTTCGATTATTTACGCGGTCTGTCTTGTAGTCGATGATGATCCATCCGTCCGGTTCCTTGAAAACCAGGTCGATGACGCCCCTGATAATCGTGGGAAGCTCCGCGGGGTTCGTGTTTTCATAGAGAGTCTGGAAAGGAAACTCGGTAAAAACCCGTATGCTTTTTTGCGCCCTCATCCATATATCCGATGCTCCGACAGAACGGACGATAGACAACGCCTCATCCCTTAATCCGATGTCAAGGCCATATTCGGCAAGAAGCCCTTCGGCGAGTGAAGAACAATCCCCAACCGATCGTTGCATTGATGTTTCAAGAAGACGGTGTATAACCTCCCCCCACAGAAGATGCGTCTCTCCCTGAAAACGGGGGACGGAGGTTGAATTTTGATTGTCGATTTCGGCAATGCCGTCGATTTCGGCAATGCCGTCGATTTCGGCAATGCCGTCGATTTCGGCAATGCCG
>JAFGHO010000119.1 GCA_016930085.1 Spirochaetales bacterium | reverse complement strand
GATGAACATAAAGGTACCGAGCGGTTTGGCGATATCCGAAAGGCCGGCCTTGTTCCGGCGGATCGCGTCCGAAACCGCCCTGATCGCCTCTTCCTGGCCCACGACACGGCGCGAGAGGATTTCCTCGAGCTTTAAAAGCTTTGTCATTTCAGAGGCCATCATCTTCGAGACCGGAATTCCCGTCCATGTCGACACGATTTTCGCGATATCTTCCTCGGACACTTCCTCGCGAAGCAGTTTCGCCTCACCGTGAAGTTTTTCGAGCATCCGTGTTTTCTCTTCGAGGCGTTTCTCCGCTTCGGGTATTTTCCCGTGCTTAATTTCCGCCGCTTTCGCGAGATTTCCTTCCCGTTCATGCCGCGTTTCCTCGATATTGAGCTCCTCGAGTTCCTGTTTGATTTTTCTGATCTCTTCGATGATGGCCTTTTCATTCTGCCATTGAAGCTGCATGGCACCCTGGCGCTCCTTGAGTTTGGCAAGTTCTTCCGTTATTTTTTTGAGCCGCTCCTTACTCGCGGGATCCGATTCTTTTGCAAGCGCCTGTTTTTCAATATCGAGTTGAAGAATCTCCCGGTAAATTTCATCAAGTTCCGTGGGCTGGCTTTCGATCTCGATTTTGAGTTTGCTTGCCGCTTCGTCGATAAGATCGATCGCCTTGTCGGGGAGAAAACGGGAGGTGATATACCTGTCCGACAATACCGCGGCCGCGATAATCGCTTCGTCCTTTATTCGTACGCCATGGTGGACTTCATACCGCTCCTTAATGCCCCGTAAAATCGCGACCGTGTCCTCGACCGATGGTTCCGACGTATATATCTGCTGAAAACGGCGCTCGAGTGCCGGGTCCTTTTCAATATGTTTTCTGTATTCATCGAGGGTCGTCGCACCGATCGCGCGCAATTCACCACGGGCGAGTGCCGGTTTGAGGAGATTTGACGCATCCATCGCCCCTTCCGCGGCTCCGGCGCCGACCAGAGTATGAAGTTCGTCGATAAAGAGAATGATCCTTCCTTCGGCATCGACGACTTCCTTGATAACCGCCTTGAGTCGTTCCTCGAACTCCCCGCGGTATTTGGCGCCGGCGACAATCGCCCCGAGATCGAGTGCCAGTACCGTCTTGTTTTTCAGGGAATCGGGGACATCCCCCGACACGATTCTTCTGGCCAGTCCCTCGACAATGGCGGTTTTCCCGACACCGGGCTCGCCGATGAGGACCGGGTTGTTTTTTGTCCGCCGTGACAGCACCTGAATGATCCGGCGGATCTCATTGTCGCGCCCGATCACCGGATCGAGTTTTTCCCTTCGCGCGAGGTCCGTCAGGTTCCTGCAATACCGTTCGAGCGCCTGGTATTTGTTTTCCGGGTTCGGATCGGTGACACGCTGATTTCCCCTGATTGATTTCAGTGCTTCGAGGACCCTGCCCCGGTTGACATTGTAGCGTTCGAGCAGGCGCTTTACTTCACTCGACACTTTCAGGGCGGCAAGGAGAAAGTGTTCCGTCGAAATATAGTCATCCTTGAGGCCGTTCGCCTCTTCCTCCGCCTGCTGCAGAATGCCGTTCACGGCGGTCGAAAGATAAAGCTGTGTCGCCCCGTGGTACAGCTTGGGCTTTACCTTAATTTTCTGCTCGATCGCGCCGCTGAATTCCTTTATATCGACCCCGAGTTTCTGTAGCAGCGGGGGGACCACACCGCCCTCCTGCGAGAGTAAGGCGGAGAAAAGATGTTCGACGTCGATTTCCGAATGGTTATACTTTGTGGCGATCGAATGGGATTCTTCGATCGCCTCACGAGCCTTTTCCGTCAGCCTGTCTGTTTTCATTGCGTATACCTCTCTTTTTCACATAATGTAGTTATTTAACTTCAGGTTCGTTTTCTTCCGGTTCGTTTCCGGTAATCGCCTTGTAAATACGGGTGGGCACCGGCGGACATCCCGGTATGAATAGTCCTGAATCCCGGACGTTTTTCGTACAATTACCGATAAGGACCGTTCCCTGCTTAATCGTCCCGTCCAGACCCTTCCCGATCCCGATATGAAACTTGCCGTCATCGAGCAGGTATTGGCTCATATCGTCCTTGAACCTGCGGAGAAAAAGCATGACCGTGGACTGGCAGGCGCTGCATGAATCGCAATCATGAACGACGATATTCGGATATTTTATCGAAATACTCGAAGGCGGCCGGGTGTATGAAATAATATGAGACGTATAATTCTCCGCGTTGGCTCCACAGACTTGATATGTGGCCGGATCGAAAGAATATCCTGTCCGTTCGGCGGTGAGCCTGATATGAGGTATTTCCGCGGGATCGATTCCCATCATGAGGCAGGCATATATATCGGCCCCGACCGGGTTCCATGACGCAACGGCGAAATCCGATTTCACCGCCTCTCCGCCGGACGGGCCCAGTCCCTCCATCCCGATATACCCGTCGATCGCGCTCAGGTGGGGACGGAGGATCGTCGCGAGATCGGAAATCGCGGTATCGAGGGCTTTTTCGGGATATTCATTTCCCTCCTGATACTCAAGTTGATGATATCTCACCTTCTCGTGCCGCCAGAGACACCCTTTCATGTTCTTGATGCCGAGGGTGACACCGGTATGCATATGGCATTTCGCGACGGGCAGGGAAAGGATAAAATCAAAATCAAAAACCTGTTGACATATTTTCGTGAAACCCAGAATACGGGAACCGGGGATTTCAGTTTTAACCGGCTTTCCTTCATTCAAATCCAGAAGGGGGACCTTGTATTCGGCTGTGATCTCCGTAATCCCCGCCTTTCGAAATGCCTCCATCGTATCCACACCGACAATCGGGCTTTCGCCCACGGCAAGAATCGATACCCCCGCTTCCTGCAATGCCTCGATAGCCCCGGCCACGGCAAGTGGATGGGTATTTATTCCCTGGCCTGGACGGGCTGCCCTCCCGATATTCGGCTTTATTAATACCGATGCCCCCTTAAGACCTCCGATCGGAAGACTGAGTATCGCACGTTTTATATTTTCAAGCGGTCCGTTTTTACAGACAATCGCGACCTTGTTCTTCTCCATACCGAATATAATATAAAGCGAAAGCGATAATTTAGCAAGGGGAGACGCATGCACCTCCGTCCCCATGAAGGCAACAAGACCCGTGTCATATCGACATCGATACAATTGGTATGCTATGTTAATGAATGTAAATTTTTTAAGGTATTTCGGCCGCTTTTCCCGGCACACTTGTTGCTTACCATCGGTATGAAAAAAAATATATCCCGATATTCGGCCGTATTCATTTTTTGCTGTGTGACCGGCTGCCTCCCCCTTTTTCCGGTTTTTCCGGATAAAACGACCCTGACCGTCGAACTCCATGATCGTGAGGAATTACAATCCAGACTGCTTTTTACGGGAGAAAACATGAAACTGCTCATACGTGAAAAATCCCTGGGTCTGAACGATCTCGCCGTCACGGTCGGTCTTTCTTCGCCGATGTTGACCGCCGGACCGGTCAACAAACACGGGCTTTTCCGGGAATTATACAACCCGATGGGATTTTCAGCCGGTAGTAATGTCTTTACCGAAAAAACTGATCTCAGGCTTTCATCTTCCTTTTATAACGATTCCAATTATTTTCTGTTTTTGGAACCCGTCCCCGATACGTTCGGTATGTTTTGCGACCTCGACAATGGAAAACCTGTTTTCTGGGGGGGTACAATATCTATTGATTTTTGCCGGGAATCGTTTATCAGCTTTATTTATTCCGGTTCGCGCCCCGCCCGGGATGCCGCCGGGGAAGCGTGGTTTACCCCAAGAAACAATTTCTCCGGTGGTGACATTGTGCATATCGGGACAAAACTCTGTATCGCCCCACCCCGGTTTTCGTTCACCGTCACCGAAATCATTTCAGCCGGACGGCTCATTCCTCCAGGCTCGTTTACCCGTTGTACCTTGTCGTGCGATGTCACGGCATTCTCACCTGAGGTTTTTATCGGGGTTTGTACAGACGGCTTTATCACACCCCGGGGCGATTATGAAGCCGCGCGGCTTAAAACAGGAGGAAAGATAACGATTACCCCGGCAAAATCCTTTTCACTCCATGGGGGGTATGAACTTGCATACAATCACCCTGAGGATACCCGCCAGCACTATCTCGAAGGAGAGGAAACCTGGAAAGCGGGTGCCGTTTGGGATATGCCGGGCAATTCGAAGCCCGATTGTTCTTTTTCGTCATTTTTAATGGTACGACTGATGTATGATAAACACGGGCAAACAAGCTGCGAGAAAAGCGCATCCGTGACTGCGGAACTCATCCCGGACCCGGTCTCGTTCCGGGCGGCCCTGAACATGGCGGAGGAGGGAGGAAACGTGACGGCGGCGATAACATCGGATATCTCCCTTGAAGCCGGCGCGCACATGATATTCACGGGCGGAGGTCTTTTTTTAAGAGAAAACCCGGCATGGTCGTTCAGATGTTCCTATCGTTTTACGTACGCCGATTTCTGCGGATACGTAACGTTATCGACACGGAAACCGCTGCCATTGGAGTCGGGGGCTATGGCCGCGGCCGTCGAAGGAATCGATATCAATAATATCACATCAATTCTCACCACCACATTGGGGTGTGAAATCTCTTATTAATGCCTCCGGGTGCGGACGATATCCCTGATATTGAGTATCAGAGAAAGCATGAAAGCCGCGGCAAATAAAAAGGCAACCGCCGCATCAACGGCAAAGGCGTTCAAATCCAGTCCTGTCAACGAATCAAAAAAGAATTTTACATACGAACGGGGAAAATCGGTATACCCCAGTTTTATCTTTGCCTGCCAGTGCCAGTCGGTGAAAGGGCAATATCCTATACCGTACCCGCACAGCGGGCCGACCAGGAGCCACGAAATGCCTGTAAGAAAAAGCAGGATAAAATTCAGTTTCCTGGTTTTTTTCCATATCCAGCCGAAGGTACAAAAACCGGTAAATATCGCATGAAATACAAAAAAGAAAATATCGAGCGCCTTGTAAACGAGCATGATACGGGCAGTATATAATAAAGAAGGATATATGAACAATCATACAGGCGGACGGTTACCTTTTTTTCCCGGCAGCCGGCCTTCCGTATCGGGCCGCCGGCAGCGCACATTTCTCATTTTTTTCTTGTCTTCGGGCGATAAAAGTATAAAATTTATAACGAAGTCTGAATACGAAAGAGGGCAATACAATCGTGAAAGAAAGAAGAGAGTTTCCCCGCGTCGATGTGAATGTGAATGTCAATGTCAACAAACAGGTGAGGGCAAAAGTGAAAAATATAAGCAAAGGCGGTATTTGTATCACTACAAGGGAACCGTTGAATAAAGGAAGACTGCTCACCCTGAGTCTGACGTTGCCGGACGGAAGTCAGATAATAATAAAGGGAAAGGTCATGTGGAGTCTTCAGATTATTTCCGATTTTTTCGAAAACGGGATCGATTTTATGGAAGCGAATAAACTTCAGTACGAGACGATCAACAGGCTGACAAACTGAAATACCTTTTCCCGTTTACGGTACGGCGAACCCCCCTCCGCAATCCGTCATGTGGACATTTACGCAACTCATTGAAGTATCTCGTTATCATATAAAAAAATAAATATCCGGCAATGCCTCCGGAACCGCAATTACTTGCATATGCGCAAGGGGGTTTCTTCCTGTGCACCGCCGTCCCACAGGCGGGTTATTTATTTATAAAATAAGAAATTATTCTGTTTTAGATAAGACAGGGAAAAATTGGCACACATATTGAATATATATCCTTGCAGAAAGGAAACCGGATATATTTCGATGAGTGTTTTTTCTTTTGATTTTTTTATTATTTATGATACAATTGAGACTTCGCCTTGTAAAAAAAATATCTTTTTGGTTATTGAAGGAACAGGTAACCCAATGAAAAAACACTCCATATCCATCATTATCATCCTCTCTGTCTTTTCTTCGTATTATCTGCATGCTGATGAATCCAGAAATCTCAATAAAGTCGACGTCCCTCAAACGATATCCATAGAACGCGGCAGGCAATACCTTCTCCTCATCGGGATCGGAAAATACACGAAATGGCCGGCGCTGGAATACCCTGTCAGGGACATAAAGGAAATACGGGATATCCTCAAAACACGGTATGTCATTGACGAGGTCACAGAAATTTATGACAAAGAGGCGACAAAAGGCTATATAATCGAAACATTCGACCGTCTCAAGAAGACATTCCTCCCCGAAGACTCGCTTTTAGTCATTTATTTCGGTCACGGCTATTTCGATCAAACGACGAGTTCCGGATTCTGGATTCCGGTTAACGCGGGCAAAGACCGTTATGCCCAGGAAAACTGGCTTCCCAATTCACAGATAAGGGGATTCATCGGCGGGATCAAAGCATCCCACCTCTGCATCATCAGCGACTCTTGTTTCAGCGGCGATCTCCTCTCCGGAAGCCGCGGCCTCGAGGACACCGGGAAGGACATAACTTATTTCAACAAAGCGTATACGCGTGTATCGAGACAGGTGATTACATCCGGGGCGTCCGAGACCGTTCCGGATAATTCCGAATTCGCGCTCCAGCTCAAGCTTCTTCTGGAAAAAAACAAAAAACCGTACCTCGATCCCTACATGATCTACAGCGAAATCCGGCTCGGGATTACGCGAACGACTCCCCTTGTCGGGAACCTGAAGGAGACGGGCCATCAGGAAGGGGCGAGTTTTCTCCTCTTCCTCAAAGAGGAAATAGCAAACCCGCAGAAAGAAAAGAATACAATTGTCGTAATGGAAGAACCGGCGGCTGCGATAACGCCCTCCACCGGACACCTGTCGCTCGGCCTGAGGATGGAAATAAGCCTTCCGGTCGGAAAACTGGAAGAGGCAGTGGGATACGGGTACGCCCCCGCCGCGAGTCTCCTCTGGAATACCGGTTTCATGCACGGAACATTCGGTATCGGGGTGTTTGCGGGAATGAATTATGCGGAGGAAGCGGAAGATTATTCCCCTGCGTTTTCGGTTATATCGTTTCCCCTCCAGCTTCTGCTTCGATACACCTATCCCGAAGCCGCGTTCGTATCGGGATATATCGAACTCTGCGGGGGCGCTGCCGTCAATATGCTTCTTACCGGGGCCGGTGAAGGAGAAACGGGAAATATCCGGCCCGCTTTTTCCGTATCGTGCGGCATCAGGATGAACCTTTTCCGTTCATGGTTCTTCGGCGTCTACGGGAGTTTATTCATCAACTTTCTGGGCGATGATCCGTATACGGGAGTCTCCCCTGGGCTGTTGTACGAGATGATATTATAGTTTCGCAGCGATAATGCTATATTGGCAATTCATAAGGAGGAATTATTAATGGAAAAAAACGTCGTAACGATAATAATCGGCATTATCGCCGTTACCGGCTTTACATGGTTCAATTCCTGCGAGGATATTGATTTTCCGAATAAACCGAAGGAGGATCCGTCACCCCCTCCCTCCCGCGATCTGGTCGTGGACATTGAAAAGGGCGGAACACTGGATTTCGGCACGGTTTTATGGGAGGGAACGAGGCTTCACGATGAGTCCGATGTCAGCGAAGTTGTTTCCCGGCATTCAATTACGATAACGAATCAGGATAAGGACCCGCTTATCATCTCCGAAGTCGCCATCGAGCAGCCGGAGATAAACTTTACCGTCACCACATCATTACCGCTTACCGTTCTGCCGGAAACAGACACCGCGATCACCTTCGACTTCAAACCGGCGGATAACGGTATAAAAAGCGCGGTCGTCTCGATTATACCATACGAAAAATCGATACCTCCATACCTGTTCAGCCTCCGCGGTAAAGGAAACAGGGTGATAGCAGGTTCGGGACCCCAGGCCTTTACCGCATCGACGGCAAGCTGGAAACCGAACGACGGGGATGTCTATCGCCTGAGACTGGATATGACGCTTGTCGGCGGCGGTGGAGCCGGCGGAGATGGAGGCAGTGGCGGAAAGGGCGGCCAGGGGGAGGTTATTGTCACTACGATCCTTCGGGTCCCTGCTATGAGGGCGGAGATGGCGGTGGCGGCGGCGGCCCCGGGGGAACGGGATCGTGCTGCGTAAGTCAGAACGGAAAGAACGGCAATATCGGGTCAAGCGGCGGAAGCGGCGGTGCAGGATGTTCCGGCGCTTCAGGGTTTACATATAATAATGTGGAATACGGAAGGGGAGGTAATGGTGGTAACGGTGGATCAGGCGGAAAGGGAGGGACCGGTGGAGTTCCGGCCCCCTCTTTTGAGTGCGCAGGCACAGGCGGGTGGTCGGGATCATCCAACAGCGCAGGTTCCGCGGGTACCGCCGGAATCGCCATTATCGAATGGACCGGGTATGAAATACCGTAACCGTTTTGCCGGACCCTTCCGGGAACACATCGTTTGCATGGAAGGATCGATTTACGGTACCCAGCACCGTGCATCACCGGTATGAAGCCATTCCGGTGACGACAGACAGGGGTATACGGGTATTTGTTTGGAATCTTTCCCGTGAGAGAAATCCACGGTGAAAATATCACAGGGATTTCCGCGCGGGACGGAAATATATTATCGATACATCTCCGGCCGGGATGCAGCGAGTGAATTGTACATATATATTAAGGAGGAAGAAACAATGAAAAAAAGTATGACGGCATGTACGGCAGGCGTTATTCTCGCGGCTCTGGTTGTGTGCTTCCATGCCTGTGACGATATTGAAATTCCGCAAGAGATAAACGACCCTTCACCGCCCCCCGTCAAGGGGATAATCGTGGAAGAGGTCTCAAACGGCGGTGAACTGGATTTTGAAACCGTTTTATGGGAAGGCTCTCCTTTGTATGGTGAAGAGGATGTCAGGGAAAATCATACTGCCAAATCCATCACCATTAAAAACACCGGAGAAGCCGAAATCGGAATCACCATTAAAATGGAACAAGAAGAAAATGTTTTTACGATTAATTCGGAACAGGCGACGTTGTCGCCCGATGAGAGTATCGTCAAGGAAATCGATTTTAATCCGGTCAGTAATGGATTGAAAACGGCCATTGTCGAAATAAGGCCGGATACCGATCCGGAAGAAATCCTTTACACGATCAATCTTTCGGGAAAGGGAAACAGGGTCGTCTCCGGAGTGACCGATCCATGGATTACATCCACCATAAATAACTGGAAACCGAACAACGGCAGCCTGCATAATTTCATGCTTGATATCACCCTTGTCGGCAGCGGCGGCAACGGCGGCAACGGCGGCAACGGCGGTAACGGCGGAAGCGGTGGCGATGCTTATTATTCTTCCAATATCGGCGGCGGAGTCGGCGGCAGCGGCGGAGGAGGCGGCGGAGGCGGCGGAGGCGGAAGCGGTTATGCCGCTGTTGCGGCACGATTTACCGGTACATTCTTCATCGCGATACCATCGGAAGGATTCGATATTGAAATCGGCACAAACGATAAAGACACCCGCTTCACCTTTTCCGGCAGCAATGCCTACATAGGGCCAAAAGGCACCGCGGGTTCAAACGGAGGAAACGGCGGCGGAGGGGGAAACGGTGGGACTGCCGTAAGTACGACTGCCGGAACTCCCGGAGGAAGCGGAAACGCCGGAGCCGGCAGAGCCGGTTACCGACGCGGGGGCGACGGTTCCTACGGCAGCAACGCGGAAAGCGGTCCGAGTGCCCCAGGAAACGGCGGCAGCGGCGGCCAGGCCGGAACACCGGGTGAATATAATACCGAATACAATGGATATGGTTCGGGCGGAGACGGCGGCAACGGTGGCAAAGGCGGTAAAGGCGGGAATGGGGGAATACCGAATACAACCGGTCCCCAACCCGGGAGCCCGGGAGGAAAAGGCGCTAACGGAAGATTGGGAACGTCCGGATGCGCGATCATCTGGTGGCAGGGCTACGAAGCCGAATAATCAGGAACATCATCTGCAAGGGAAACGGTCGGACCGTTTCCCTTGCAGCTTTATTTTAAATCGAATACAAGAGGCAGCAATGAAACAGTCATTCTTCGCAGTATCCATCATCCTTCTCCCCCTCATCCTTCTTTCCTTTGCCACGAAACCATCGGCCGCACTCTCCTTCAAGTGGGCGCTCGTCTCACTCGACAGGGACGGAGGTGTATGGACGGTCGACTGTACCCCCCCGGAGGTTACCATGAATCCCGGAGACCTGATAAAAATCTACATCGAACCCATCGAACGCGCCTTCGTCTCCCTGTACCTTCTCGACACGGAAAACTCCCTCCACCTTCTCTTTCCCCCGGAGCCCGCTTTTTTCGATGACGGTTACGAACAGGGGAAACGCTACACGGTGCCGGAAGGGACTGAATGGTTCAGCCTGGACGAACCCGAAGGCGTCGAATATTTCTACCTTGTCGCCTCCGCGCAGCGCCTGCATGACCTCGAACGGCTTACCGCAGCCTATGTATCGCTGCGTGAGAAAACGGGAAATGACAGGGGCGAAAAAATACAGGCCGCGCAGGAAGAAATTCTCGCGCGTATCCGGTCGATCGGGAAAGAGTCGAGCCCCCTTGCGGAGAAAGAAGAAACGCCCGTTGGAATTTCCGGGAGTTTCCGGGGTATCGAAGAGGTTGCAGGGGACCGGGGGGTTCTGGTACAATCGAATGATATCTATGTCAGGACGATCCGGATCAGGCATTAAAAAAACCGAACTTATCCCCACTTTTCTCATTATCGCCGGTTCGTTTCTTTTTGTCTTTATCCTCAGTTTTCTTTTCGCAGACGCTATCGGACTCTGGAACGCCCGGCTGAACGACAACCTTTTCCGCCTGCGCTACCGTCTATTCGGGAAAGGGCCCGTTTCCCCCTACCTTACCCATGTTACGGTAAACGACACAAGTTACGACGAACTCGGATCGAAATTGTGGGACCACCGGTTTTACGCCGATATGATCGGCATCCTCGGCCGTTCCGGAGCGTCTTCGATCGCCTGCGATTTCGTTTTCGAGCGGCGGGGTGACGGCCCCGGGGACTCGGAACTCGTCGAGGAAACCTTGGAAGCGGGAAATATTTACTACCCCGTTATATTCAGAGGGGGAAGCGAACCGGGCGTACGGAAAGAGGAAAGAGAAAGGGGATTCCCCGGTACAACGGGCGAACGGAACATCTGGCATCCGGCCGTACTGCACGAGGGGGTTCCCTTTACCGGTGAAACAGTCGAAACCGTCTTTCCGGCCCTTGCAACCGCATGCCGGGGCATGGGGCATATCAACGCCTCACCAGATGAAGACGGCATCAACAGGCGTTTCCCCCTCATATACCGGTTTGAAGACGGTTACGTGCCTTCACTCGTCTTTCACGCACTCTGCGATCTTCTTCATGTGAAGGGGGATGACATCGAGGTTTCCTTCGGCAGCCACATCCTGCTAAAAAACGCACATATCGGGGCCGGGGTACCGCGGGACATCAACATACCCGTCGATGACCGCGGCAGGGCGATCATCGACTACCCCGGCAGGTGGGGTGACTCCTTTCTCCAGTTTCCCGTCCATAATATCGTCGAAGCGGCGGCGGACGTCAATCGGCGGAATCAAATACGCGATGTCACCGAGGGGACCCTTGTTCTCTTTTCCGATATATCATTACGGGTCAACGATTACGGAACCGGCATCCTCGATCCCCTCTACCCGTTGAGCGGCATTCACCTCACCGTGGCAAACATGATACTTACAGAGAATTTCATACGCGACTGCGACCCTATCGGTATTACCCTGATATATGCGATCGGGATATTCCTTCTCTGTGTCTGCGCCGCTTTCTGGAAATCCCAGGTCTTCTACCCCGCGGCCGCTTTCGTTTTTCTTCTTTTTATACTATATTCGGTTTCCGGGTTTTTTTTCATGCGAACGCTTCCCCTGATGCTGCCGTTCTCACTCGGTTTTTTCCTCGCGATTCCCGCAGTCAGTATGTATCGTTTTGTCCGTGAAAGACAGGAAAAACGCCTTGCCCTTTCAAGGGTGGAAATCAAAAAAGCCTTTTATGAAAACGTCTCCCACGAACTCAAAACACCACTTGCTCTCATCAGCGGGCCTCTCGATGTCCTTCTGCAGCAGCACCGAAAGGGGGGGCCGGAACTCATTGAAGAACAACTCTTGATCGCAAAGAGAAATGCAAAACGACTCGCGGACCTCGTTGACCAGATCCTCGATCTTTCGCGGATCGGGGGGCGCGCCATGGGGCTGTCTGCCGCTAAAACCGATATAAGTCCGATCATCGACAGCATCACAAGAACCTTCGCCGCCCGCGCGGCGGAAAGAAATATCCGGCTTCTTTTCAGTCACGCGGAGGAAAAACACGTTCTTTACATCGACCGCCTCAAGTTCGAACGGATTATCGGGGCCATACTCTTCTCACAGATCCGCAGCCTGCCGCGAAACGGGAAAATCCGCATAAGTCTTTCTAAAAAGGGCCGCAAAAAACCCGGCGGACGATATATTGAAATCAGGCTCCGGATGCAGCCGGATAAAAAATTTTCCCGTGGAATTACGGCGATAACAGATAATTTTTTCCGTTCCGTGAGAGGATCGGAAGAAAAGAAGACGGATGAGGTCATGGAAGAAGCGGCGGAAATCGGACTGCTGCTCGCAAGAGAAATGATCCTGCTGCATCATGGGATAATGCGGACCGGCGGCAATCCCGTTCAAGGAAGCGAGGTTGTTCTCTCTTTCCTGTGTGGTAAAGACCACCTTGACCCGTCCGAAATTAAAAAGCCCGGACAACTATACGGCGGCGGCCGCGATGAAGCCGGAACCATAAAGATAACGATCGCCGCTAAAACTCATCAGGCAACACCTGTCCTCAAAAATTGCGTCCTCGCAGTCGCCGGCGATCGGGATATGCTCACCCTGATAAAAACGGTACTCTCACCATCCTGTACCGTTATTGAAGCGGTCGATGCCTGTGACGGTCTGGACAAAGCGGAAACCCACAAGCCGGACTGCGTTGTCTGCACTTCGTATCTTCCCGCGACCGACGGTGATGAATTCATAAAACTGATACGGGAAAGCGAGACAGTACCGTCGATTCCGATTGTCCTGCTTTCCGATCGTCCGGCGAGGCGTTTGCCGCCGGACGGGTCGGCCGCCGTTCCGGACGAGGTCATCGCCGTTCCCTTTCATCCCGCAGAACTCATGGCGAAAGTCAATTATATCCTTTCCGTTTATAAAGCGGTGAGAAAAACCGTCACCCCCACGGGCGGGGAAACGCCGGCCGGAGTAAAAGGGCCGCTGCATCCTTCATCACCGATCGTTATTGCGGGCAATCCGGACGTGTCGGAGGTGTATCAAAGGGTTCTCATCCATGACGGTATAACGAACATTGTGGTTTTCGAACATGAGAAGAAAATCACCGCATTTCTGGAAGTAAACCAGGCGGCGGTACTTATTCTCGACCACAGTCTTTCTTCAGGCGGCATCCTCGATTTTCTCACGATCGTACATGAAGACCATCCCGAAATCCCCGTTATTATCGTTACCGGCAAAAGCGATCCGGAGGACGCAGTTCGCTGCATGAAATTGGGGGCCTTCGATTACCTCGTCAAACCATTGAGCGACGGCATGTTCAGGGGTGTCGTCCGGCGTGCGATCGAACAACAAAAAATCGACGATACCATTTCCTCCTCCGTCCCCCGCACGCGGCCCCGCGATGTATCGTATGCGGAGGCGTTTGCCTGTATTGTGACACAGAATCGGCACATGTATACTCTTTTTGAAACACTTGCATCATTTTCTCTCAGTCACGAACCGATCCTGATTGAAGGAGAAAGCGGCGTTGGTAAAAAATTGTTCGCCCGCGCGGTGCATACTATTTATAGAGACAACGAGTACTTCGTACCGGTCAACATCGCCGGAATCGACGATACTCTTTTTTCCGACACCCTTTTCGGACATGTAAAGGGGGCGTTTACTACGGCAATCGAATCGCGTGAAGGGCTTATTGCCAGGGCGGAACGAGGCTCGATTTTTCTGGACGAGATAGGGGATCTCGAACTCGCTTCCCAGGTAAAACTGCTTGAGCTTATCGAGGATCACGAGTACTATCCCCTTGGATCGGATAAAAAAAGAGCCTCGCACGCACGGATCATTCTCGCGACAAACAGGGACCTGAAGAGGAAAATAAAGGAAGGCGGATTCAGGGAAGACCTCTATCAGCGGATCACTCATAAAATTACCATCCCGCCCCTTCGGGAACGCTTTGACGACCTCCCACTCCTCCTCGATCATTTTTTTACCGCCGCTTCCGCTTCCATGGGGAAAAAAAAGCCCGTCTGGCCGGCACAATTAATCACACTCCTTAAAACATACCATTTCCCGGGAAATGTCAGGGAGCTTGAAGCAATGATAAAGAATGCCGTAAGTCTTCACAAAAGGAAAGTTCTGTCACTCGGATATTTCAGGCAGTATATCGAACAACAGAAACATACGGAAATGAATTATTCCGGGAAAGAAGGCGGGCCGGCAGGAAAGAAGCGGCTTTTCGACAGCGGGCATTTCCTTTCGTTAAGGGAAGCCGAAGCATCGCATATACATAAGGCGCTCGAAGCGGCGGGGGGAAACATGACGATCGCAGCGCAACTCCTTGGACTATCGCTTTCGGCGTTAAGCAGGCGACTCAAGAAATTGAAATAACCACGCAGCTTTTAGCACCGATTAATTGCTTTCCTGTACGGATCGTTCCATAACCATTAATGCGTTTTTTATCCTGACCGTAAAAACTTCATATATTTATTGCAGGCAGCCGACCTCCGTCCCCGTGTGATCGCTTTTCCGGCGGCCTCCGTCCCACCCGCGGTAAAGCCGTGCCATTTGTCATATTGACAATTGACCTAATTATAGTTACGATCGCGCAAAATATTGCTTGATGAGGAGAGATAAAATGGAAAAGGTAGATTTACTTGTCAAAGGAATTCCAAATGCACTCTTGACTATGTTCCGTGGTTTCTGTTCGATTGAAGGGAAGACTGACAGCGAGGGTGCCATCGATATCATAATCGAATATATCGAAAAAAATACCGCCGGGGATAAATCAAACCTCAAAAGAATTGTCGACGAATACAGGGCATCGGCGAAAAAGAAAAAATAGGGGTTCGGATCTTTCCCTCATCCCGTCACACCGATAATTCGGTCTTTCCGCAAACAGTTGTCATGTTGGGTAAAATATCCAATAGGCAAAAAAATCATTGACCCGCTCCTATTGAATCAAAGATTATCTACGTATACAATAGTAGTACTGATGAAAGACCTCGAAAAAAAAATAATCGGCAAATGGGTGGATATTCGCAATGTATCCACCAATTTTTATAAAATTATGGATTATTTCAAATTCACCGCACCCCGATTCACTTCCCTTCTGGGAAAACTCGGCACATCAATGGAACAGGGAATTGTGGAATTCAAGCGGACGTCACTCCTTCCCATGTTCAGACTTCTCGAAAATCTCAAGTTCCGGGCAGTATTTCTTGATGATATGGCAAGACAAGTGGAAATCATTGAAGAAATGCTTCTTGTCGTACTCATTCAACGATTAATCGCTCTTGGAAACCTGAAAATCTCGAGTCAGACGAGAATCGATGAGTTGATTAACGCCGAAACAATAGAAATCAAGAGTATCCTGCATGACATTCTCGCACGGATAAAAGAAAATCCGGAACTCAAAAAGCATTCAGCAATAAAGAATATCCTCGTTCAGTTTACCATTTACCAGAATGAAAACGAGACGATGAAAAAACTTTCTTCGAATATAAAAACCCGTTCTTCAACATCATTCTATGAAAATTTCAAGGTAACTTTTGAAAAAATATTCGCAAGCATCAGGCGGAATTACGAGATAATCCTCCGTGAGGACGCAGAGAAAATTCTTAAAAAAAACATTCTAACCGCAGTACAACTTAAAAAGACGGGCCCCGTTCTGTTCAATCAGGCAAAAGAATTCTCGAAAATCGCGACAACCTTCGATTTTGCGAGAACCGAAAAATACAAGGTCCGTGAAATCCTCTTGCCGATCCTCCGCACGAAAGATAACGTACTCGGCCTTATCGCCTGGGAATTGAAATGCTACAGGGAGATGTCGCGGGATCTTGATGAGGGCGTACCTGAAACGAATGCGGACCGCATCTCGCTCGGCTTTAACAGGGAGATAATCGGTATTCTCAAAAAATATATACAGAAAGAGTTTCAAATAAAGGAAGAAGAAAGCTGAGCGGTGCTTCCGGAAACACACTGAAATTCGTGTGACTCAAGGGTTTTCGTATATGGCATACAGGTATTATTCATGCCGTAAAAATCGACCGGCCCGTAACAGGTTCGGATTAAAAATCTTCGAATAAAAGACTGAGTCCTTCCTGTATTGAATCGGTGAAAAGAAAGGTCAATGAGGTTTTCACTTCTTCAGGCAATTCATCGATATCCTTCCTGTTCTCTGTGGGAAGGAGCACATGGGTCATCGCATTCCGGTGTGCGGCAAGGACTTTTTCCTTCACGCCCCCTATGGGAAGCAATCTCCCGGTCAAGGTGATTTCACCCGACATCGCATATCCCTTCCTGACCGGAATATTCCTTATGGCGGAATAGAGGGCGGCGGTAATGGTAATTCCGGCAGAAGGACCGTCTTTGGGAATCGATCCCTCGGGAACATGGATATGGATATCTTTTTTCCGGTAGGAAGCCCCCGGTATTTTAAGAACTTCTTCCTGGGACCTTAAAAAGGAGAACGCCGCCTGCGCACTCTCTTTCATGACATCCCCCAAACTTCCCGTCAGTATAAAATCCCCTTTCCCCCCAAGGAGAACCACTTCAACGGGAAGAAGTAGTCCGCCCTTCTCCGTCCAGGCGAGTCCGCAGGCGAATCCCGGTTTGTTATCCTGCAGTAACAGAGTTTCCCTGAACTTCTCCTTTCCGAGATACACGGACAGGTTTTTCCGGGTAATTCGAATCCTGAATTCCTTTTTCGCCTCATCTTCGTCAAGGTGAAGCCCTTTTTTCACGGCTTCCCGGGCGATTTTTCTGACGATGTCGGCAATTTCGCGCTCGAGATTTCTTACACCGGATTCCTTCGTATACTCACGTATAATGGCTCTCAGGGCGGTCTTGTGAAACCGGATATCCGCCCATGACAGTCCGTTTTCCCGAAGCTGCTTGGGAACCAGAAAACCTTCCGCGATACGTTCCTTTTCGTATTCGGTATATCCCGAAACATGAATAACCTCCATCCTGTCCAGTAACGGATAGGGAATATTATGAACCGAGTTTGCCGTGGTGATAAACATGACGTGAGAAAGATCGTAATGCACTTCGAGATAATGATCCATGAAGGTATTGTTCTGTTCGGGATCGAGAACCTCGAGTAACGCGGAGGCCGGATCTCCTCTGTAATCCCTGCTCATCTTGTCCACTTCATCGAGAAGAAAGACCGGATTTTTTGTCCCGGCCCGTTTCATTGACTGTATGATTTTACCCGGTAAAGCGCCGATATATGTTTTCCGGTGGCCCCTTATTTCCGCCTCGTCCCGCACACCGCCAAGGGATATGCGCACGAAATTTCTGTTAAGAGCCCGGGCGACGGAACGGCCGAGAGAGGTTTTTCCCGTTCCGGGCGGCCCGACAAAACAGAGAATCGGTCCCTTGATTTTTTGAGTGAAAGCGCATACCGCGATGAAATCGAGAATCCGCTCTTTCACCTTGACGAGATCGTAGTGATCTTCATCCAGAATTCTGCGCGCCGCCTCGATATCCCTGTTATCGTCCGTCATCTCCTGCCATGGGATATCCGCAATCCATTCAAGATAGGTTCGAATCACCCCCGCTTCCGGTGAAATGGGTTGAAGCCTCGAAAGACGCTTCAATTCCTTTTTACACCGGGCAAAGACTTCTTCCGGCAATCCCTTTTTCTTCAATGCGGCCTCAATGTCCTTCACTCCGGCCGGATCATCCTGATCTTTACCGAGTTCACGCTGTATTTCCTTTAATTGTTCGTTGAGAAAAAAGTTTTTTTGCGATTTTTCTATTCTCTTTTTAATCCTCGTCTGGATCTTATGTTCGAGTTCAACCATACTTTTTTCATTGGAAAGCGTTAAGACAAGATTTTCAAGGCGTTTTTTGTGATCGACTTCCGTCAGGAGTTCGATCTTTTTTTCAATTGTCATCGGGGTATGGGCACAGATCGTGTCGACGAGATTATCCGGATTCCTCACGTGCTCTATTTTTGTAATCACCTCCGGAGATATTTTTTTATACAAGGCGGCGAATGTATAAAATTCGCTTTTTACCGTTCGGATGAGGGCTTCGACCTCCGAGGTAAGTTCTTTTGTCTCCTTTATCGCTTTTACATGTACCCTGAAGAGGTTTTTCTGTTCACTATATTTGACAATGTGGGCGCGTTCACATCCTTCGACCAGTAGCCTGACCGTACCATCCGGCAGTTTGAGCATTTGGAGAATGCGGGCTATGGTTCCGACATCGCAGATTTCCGACGCATCAGGTTCATGCGTTTGTTTATCCTTTTGTGCCGTAAGAAAGATAATACGCCCGTTCTCCATGGCATCTTCAACAGCCCGGATCGATTTCTCTCTCCCGACAAAAAAGGGCAATACCATATGGGGAAAGACGACGATATCCCTCAGTGGTATCATGGAAAGCCTGTTCTTGTTATACTTAAGGAATGTATCCTCACTCACCTTCATGCTGTTTTTTTATTGCTGCTGCTGAGGACAATAATTTCGGGCTTTATTCCTTTTTCAACCATTTTCTTTGTTACGACTACCTTTTTTTTTCCTTTAATCGATGGCAGGTCGTACATAATATCCATCATCATCGTTTCGACGATAGCCCGCAGACCGCGAGCTCCGGTTTTCTGGGTCATCGCTTTCCTGGCAACGGCTTCAATCGCTTCCTTTTCAAACTCGAGTTCGACATTATCCAGTTTAAGAGACTCCTGATACTGTTTGATAATAGAGTTTTTAGGTTCCGTGATTATTTGAGCAAGTTCATTCACCCCGAGTTCTTCAAGCGTGACGACGATGGGAAGCCTGCCGACAAACTCGGGAATAAGCCCGAACCGTATAAGATCGTCAGGGTGCATATGCGCATAAAGCTCGACAAGATCTTTGTTGCCTGCCGACCGTACATCCGCACCGAATCCCATAGGATTCTGGGAAATACGCGACTCGACGATTTTATCCAGCCCGACAAATGCCCCGCCGCAGATAAAAAGAATATTTTCCGTATTAATCTTGAGCATTTCCTGATTCGGGTGTTTTCTTCCTCCCTGGGGCGGAACCGAAGCGACGGTTCCTTCGATGATTTTCAGCAATGCCTGCTGCACGCCCTCACCCGAAACATCCCTTGTAATCGAAACATTTTCGGTTTTTTTCGCTATTTTATCGATTTCATCGATATAGACGATCCCCTTTTCCGCCGCGGGAATATTATTCTGGCTGCCCGCATTCTGGATAAGTTTGAGGAGTATGTTCTCCACGTCTTCTCCTACATATCCGGCTTCAGTGAGAGTGGTGGCATCCGCAATCGCGAAAGGAACATTGAGTTTTTTTGCGAGGGTACGTGCCAGTAGCGTTTTCCCGGTTCCCGTCGGTCCGATAATAAGGACATTCGATTTTTCGATTTCAACACTTCTGTTGATGTATCGATTCAGCGATATGCGTTTATAATGATTGTAGACGGCAACAGACAGAATTCGTTTTGCATGTTCCTGTCCAATGATATATTGATCGAGATACTCCTTGATTTCTTTGGGCCGCGGCGTATCCTGTACGATCTGGCTTGAAAGATTGTCCTCTTCCTCGTCAAGAATTTTCCGGCAGACATAAACGCAATCGTCACAGATATACACTCCCGGGCCGGCAATCAGCCGGCGTGCGATATCCGCGGTTTTACCGCAAAATGAACATACTTTCATTGCATTGTTTTTTGTAAGTCTACCCAATTTTCTCCCTCTTCAATACCTTGTCGACGAGACCGTAGGTGACGGCTTCCTCCGCCGACATATAAAAATCCCGCTCAAGGTCTTTTGCTATTTGTTCTTCGCTTTTTTTTGTGTGAAAAGCAAAATACTGTATAAGAAGATGCTTCATACGGAGTATTTCCTGCGTCTGGATTCTCACATCTTCCGCCTGGCCCGAAACACCGCCCCACGGCTGATGGATGAGAATTCGTGCCGAAGGAAGTGCAAAGCGTTTTCCGGGAGTTCCACAGGCCAGAAGCAAGGCCCCCATGGAAGCGGCCTGTCCCATACAAATCGTCTGAACGTCCGGCTTGATATATTGAATCGTATCATAGATCGCCAGGCCGGAAGAAACAACGCCGCCGGGTGAATTGATATAAACATGAATATCCTTCTCAGGGTCCTGGGATTCCAGAAAAAGAAGCTGTGCAACAACGACATCGGCATTCAAATCGAAAATCTCTCCGTCAACAAAGACGATGCGGTCTTTCAGCAATCGCGAAAAAATATCATACGGCCGTTCGCTTGCACCTGTCTGCTCGATGACTGTCGGGACACTTATAGCCTTTTCTCTCATATATTCATTTCCTCATTACTCATAGTTTAATAATTTCCCTGCATTAAATCCAGGTATTTTACTTTTTTTCCTTTTTTTATACTCGAAACATCCAAAAGCAACGTATTGAGTTTTTCATGCTGTAACATCATCTTCAATCCATGCATCAATCCTTTTTTCTCATAATCTTCCCTCACTTGTTCGACACTCATATCCTGCCTATCCGCAGCCTTTGCTAGTTCCGCATTTATTTCCTGATCGTCCACGGCGATCGATTCCTTTTTGATTATCTCCTCCGCGACGAGTGATGCGCGTACGTCCTGTTCAACCTTTATCCTCCACTCGTCGAATAACGTTGTCTTTGACTTTCCTTCATTTTCGAGTTGTCTCTCGAGGAGCCTTTCATTTCCGCCCGTACGCCGGATGAGATTTTGCCAGTGCATTTCCAACTCCCGTTCCACCATTGATCGGGGAAGCGTGATTGTGGAGGTCTCTACAATCTTCTCAATGATCTGATTAACAGCGTCTTCCCTGGCCTTTTTTTCCCCCATTTCATCCATTTTTGACCGTATATCGTTTTTCAGGTCGGTCAATGTCTTGTATTTTTCGCTGATATCCTGCGCGAACTCATCATCGAGGGCGGGCATCTTTTTTTCCTTAATTTCTGTGATCGTTACCTTTAGATTTACCGTCTTTCCTGCAAGTTCGGTAAGTTCATAATCCTCGGGATATCGCTTGTTTATCGTTTTTTCTTCTCCTTTTTTCATGCCAATTATATCTTCGTCAATTTTATAAAGATTATAACCACTTCCCGCGGTAAAGGTAAAACCATTACGAAGGGTTTTTTCGATCTCGGCGCCGCTATCATCGATCTCGACATAATCCATCGTGACGACATCCCCCTTTTCAACCGCACCCCCTTCTTTAGGTACGACAAAGGCGTTTTGATCCTGTAGGTGTGTCACCTCCCGCTCGACATCCCCTTCAGTTATATCGGGAACAAGCTTCTGTATGGTCAATCCTTTATATTTGCCGAGTTCGACTTTGGGAAATGTATCATAACAGATAGTAAAGGTAAAATCCTTATCGATATCCAGATCCGATTTTTCCTCCAGTTCGGGATACGCATAAGGCAGCGGTTGATGGTCACTTTCCTTAAAGGCTTCTTCGAGTGCCTTCTGTATGATCGTCTGTTCCGTTTCAGCCTTGATCGAATCTCCGAATTTTCGAATAAGGACGTCCGCGGGAACTCTTCCCTTTCTGAATCCCCTGATATGGGCTTCCCTGCAATACTTTTGTGTCAATTGTTCGAACTCTTTTTTCACTTCGACGGACGGGACGGTAAGGGTAAGCTGAATGCGTGAATTCTCCTTTACGTCATAATTCGAATTGAATGTAATCGCCGTTTCATCGTTTTTGGTTTCTGTCGCCATACGGTAAATATCTCTTTCCTTTCAATATTGCTTAATTGAAATTGTCAGGCAACCTGCAATAAGGCCGTTACACAACCTTGCTGCATATATAGCGTGGTTTACATACAGAAAGAGCCATATACGGCGCCTCTCTCTATCGATATATAAAAATGGGGGTTGTGAGACAACCTCAATTATTCATCGTCATGAGTTCATGACATCAAATAGATAGTATAGATTACACCGCTTTCTTATATTTATCAATATCATAATAGCTGAAATCAATTGAAAAATCATTATTTTTAGAAATCGAGGGTATAGGACAACCTCGTTTTCACTTATCGGTGTAAAATAAAAAGCGATCTCAAGATACTCTCAAGATCGCTTTCGTATTTCAATAAGCGGGAGACGGGATTTGAACCCGCGACATCCACCTTGGCAAGGTGAAGCTCTACCACTGAGCTACTCCCGCAAAGACTTTCGTTTCCTGCCCTTTTCATGTATGTAAAAAGCTGATTGAAAGCCGTTACGACGTAAAGGCTCTCAATCAGCGATCGAAAGCCCGATCAACAGCACACCCTCATTCTTCTCTCTTTTGCGAGAGAAGGGATTTGAACCCTTACGCCTGACGGCACCAGATCCTAAGTCTGGCGTGTCTGCCAATTTCACCACTCTCGCAATCAGTATACTGATTAACCGGAAAATGTCAACGTAAAAGCTTTCAAAACCTATATTTAAAAAAAAAATTCTGAGCCGTGAAGGAATCGAACCTTCGACCCGCAGATTAAGAGTCTGCTGCTCTGCCAGCTGAGCTAACGGCCCTGATCCTATTATTTCACGCCCGGCAGGACTCGAACCTGCGACCTACGGATTCGAAGTCCGCCGCTCTATCCAGCTGAGCTACGGACGCATGAAAGTATATAAAGCAGGATACATATATTATCGAAATTTTCGGGTGAGTGATGGGACTTGAACCCACGACATCCAGTTCCACAGACTGGCGCTCTAACCACCTGAGCTACACTCACCATAACTCCTGCATCAATGAGGACAGATACTTTCAGTATTGTCTCATTATTGTCGAATCTATATCAAAGGAGGCGGCCCCCTTTGTCAGTGATAATATGCCCAATTTATATTCTTGTGTCAAGCTTTTTTTCATCCACTGTATTCATACCCATCCTTTTTATTCGCCTGAAAGACAAAGACACCTCCTTTTTCAATTGACGTCCTTCCATGTAAAAGGTAGATTTTCTATCACATTATAGTAAAAAGGCGTGATCTATGGAAAAAACCCTTCATTCGCTTTCTTTCGGGGATTCGCGAAAGATATCCTCTATCAAAAATAATTCGATCGATCTTATCCTTACTTCGCCCCCTTACCCGATGATTCAGATGTGGGACGAGCTCTTTTCAGGCTATTCGCCGGCCATCAAAAAAGCCCTTGATACATCCGACGGTCCGCAGGCTTTCGACCTCATACATGATGAACTCGATAATGTATGGCGTGAATCCTTCCGGGTGCTGAAAAACGGGGGATTCGCGTGTATTAATATCGGTGATGCGACCCGTACCATAGGTGATACCTTCCGGCTTTTCCCGAATCATTCCCGTATTCTTGAATCCTGTTCCCGTGCGGGGTTCGAGGTTCTTCCGATGATTCTCTGGAAAAAATCGACAAACGCCCCGAACAAATTCATGGGGTCGGGCATGCTTCCCGCGGGAGCATATGTCACCCTTGAACATGAATATATCCTCATCCTCAGAAAAAACGGGAAACGGACCTTTAGCAATGAAAGTGAAAAAAAACGCAGAAGGGAAAGCGCCCTCTTCTGGGAGGAACGAAATACATGGTTTTCCGATATCTGGGAAATCGGAGGGGCACGCCAGCAGATCGAAAAAGCCGATATCAGAAAAAGAAGCGCTGCATTCCCCTTTCACCTCGCCTACCGTCTTATCGCCATGTATTCGGTGAGGGGAGATATTGTCCTCGATCCCTTTTGCGGAACGGGAACAACGGTATATACCGCCATGGGATTATGCAGAAACAGCATCGGTATCGATATCGATGACACAATATTGTCCGTGTTCGGAGAAGACCTTGATTTATTCCTCGGGCGGATAAACGGCTATACGGAAAAACGCATCCTGGATCATTGGGAGTTCGTCGAATCCCGGGAGGCGGTGGGTGGGACCCTTCGGCACACAAATATACATTACGGCTTTCCGGTCATGACATCACAGGAGAAGGAACTTATCTTATACTTTATCGAGGATTATACCGATTTGGGCGGCAATCGATTCCAATGCACCTATTCACGGAAAACCGGATTCAAGCGAAGTAAACAAGAACCTGAACAAACCGGATGGCTTTTCCCCGGTACCGGCACATAATTCGTCGATGCCCTATATCAGTGCGGTACTGAAATATCGTTCCGCCCGGTCGGGAAGCACGGTGACGACATTTTTCCCCGGTCCGAGTTTTTTGGAAACCTGCAGAGCTGCCCATACATTCGCACCGGAAGAAGTTCCCACAAGGGTACCTTCTTTCTTTGCGAGGTCGCGTGCGGTATGGATCGCATCATCATCGGTAACCGTAATCACTTCATCGACCAGTGATACGTCGAGGACTTCGGGTATAAATCCGTCGCCGATGCCCTGAATCTGATGTAGACCCGGCTCATGACCCAGTAATGCCGAGGCATTGGCGGGCTCGACCGCCACGACGTGAATATCAGCGTCCTGTTCCTTGAGAAACCTGCCGACACCCGCGAGTGTCCCGCCGCTTCCCACTCCGGCGACAAACGCCGCCACATCCCCTTCCATCTGTCTCCAGATTTCATCGGCCGTTGTCATATAATGAATCTCCGGATTATGGGGATTGTTGAATTGATCGGGAACGAACATCCCCGGATTATCCGTGACCATTTCTTTCAGCTTTGCGATCGATCCCGGTATACTTTTGTCCGCCGGTGTAAGGACAAGTTCCCCGCCGAATGCCTTGATGATCTTTTTCCGTTCGACACTCATATCTTCCGGCATTACGATAATGACGCGATAGCCTTTGTGAACTCCTACAAAAGTAACACCGATACCGGTATTCCCGGAGGTGGCCTCGATAATGGTCATGCCGGGTTTCAGTTTCCCTTCCTTTTCCGCCTGCTCGATCAGGTAGAGGGCGACCCTGTCCTTGATACTCCCCGCGGGATTCATAAACTCCGCTTTGGCGAAAATAGGGACGGCCCCCATCCTGGCGAGTTTTAAAAGGGGAGTATTTCCGATCGTATTCAATATATTCGTGAAGAATTCCATCTATCGCCTCTCATAACCGACGAAATAAATATTACAGTCGACGTCTTCATCGGACTTTTTCGTATAGATATAACCGACAAAAACGTAACGTCCCTGCCGGGGAACGACGACCCCGTTCCCGTACGCAATGTGCTTGCCCCCGAAGGTTTCCATCCATCGTGTATTGCCATCGGGATCGAGTTCAAGAAGAAAAACATTATCCATTTTATTGGCGTTGTTCTTTGTCGTACCGACGACGATGTACCCGCCGTCGTCAAGCTCCCTGACTACCTGAGCACCGCTGTGATCCTCTCCTCCTATTTCCCGTTCCCATTGAATTTCTCCGTCCGGCTTCAGCTTGACAATATACACATCCACCTTTTGATTCTGAACCGGCTGGGTGATCCCCGCCAGGATATATCCTTTATCCCCGGTCTGTACGATATAATTTCCCACATCAAAATTAGCCCCGCCTATCATTTTTTCCCATAGAACGTCTCCCTTCCCGTCCAGCTTCAATACATAGACATCCTGCTTTTCTCCCCCGACACCGACAACAATAAATCCCCCGTCGTCCGTCTGCTGTATCTGATTCGCAAAATCCTTTGCTTTCCCCCCGAATGTTTTTTCCCATTCACGGCTGCCGTTTGATGCGAGTTTGAGAATATAAATATCCCCACCGTTCCTGTTCGAAAAGGTCATGCCACCCGCCATATATCCGCCATCGCTTGTCCGGATAATACAATTCGCCTCATCCTGGGTGGTTTCACCCCCGTATATCTTTTCCCACAGCTTATTCCCGGTATCATCCACTTTGATAATATACACATCCCGTTTATCGGGACCGCCCGATTCGGTTCGTCCGGCTGCGACATAACCGCCGTCTGAGGTTTTGACCACGGAAAATACCTGATCATTTTCCCCCCACCCATAGGTTCGGTCCCATTGCACTTCCCCGCCACTTCCGCATTTGACCAGGTATGCGTCCGCGTTCCCCGCGCCCTTTGAAAAGGTATAACCGGCTATTAGAAACCCGCCGTCATCGGTCATAATAATATCATTACCGTTATCGATATTATCTCCACCAAGCTGTTTTTCAAAGATAACACCCTCAACGGAAAACGGCTCGTCAGTTGCCGTTTTATCAACCCCGCCGTTTTCCTGTTTTTTTTCGATACATGAGGTTGTCAATAAACATATACCTGCCATGCACATTGTTATTAATAAAATTTTCCGTTTCATAGATGTGAGCATATACTAAATACCGCAAATAGTCAACTTTCCATATAAGCATACGAATGCCTATAAAAAATCTACCGGTTTTTTTGTCTCCAATAAAATAAAATTCAATGCGGTAATACTTTTCCAGCGTTATACAATGCAGGAGAATGAATATTTGAGGGAGAATAGCATGATACAATCAGATCTGCATGAATTTCATTTTGCGATGACGGATACGATGAGAAAGAAACTTAAAAACCTGAAATTATTCGGTTCAAGGAGCTCGTTGTCCGGCGTTATTATCGGGATTATGTCCCTTATCGATCCGTTTATTATAAAGGAGCTTCAATGGGGCAAACAACGAATGAGTCGATATCAACCGGTATCATCCTGTTATGAGGAAAACCGGGGACATGTGCATGTCTATTTTCCCGAAGATGTGTATCGAAAGGTCAAGCTGCTGCATGCGGATTTGAATTGTTTTAGTATCGCACAGTTGGTGAGATGGTTATTGGCGTTGTTTTTAGCGCAGGTAGAAAAATATGGAAATGAAGTCATCGAAAAAATTGAGAAAAGATTTAAGCAATGGAGATTGAGGCGAAACGTGTACAACTAAGCTCTCGAACAGAAAACAGCGCTGCCCTAACCCTATGATCCGCCGTCACGACCTGCTTAATTTTTCAATCGCATCGACATTGATACTGATCGCCCCCTGATCCTCTTCCACTTTCCCGGTGATGAGGTAAATCCCCACCTCCTCAAGGAGGGGGAAAAACCTCCTGAAAACAGGAGGGAAAAACACCGTCTCGAACATCGAATAGGGATCCTCAAAACTCACAAATATCATTGTTTCATCTGCTTTTGTCACCACCTCCTTGCCGGTGACGATAAGCCCCGCGATACAAACCTGCCTGTTTATGAAGGCGGGTATTTCCCGTGACGAGATAAAGGGGAAAATGGATTTTTTTGTGAGGCGGCAGGCGATTCTCTTTCTGAAAACGGCAAGCGGGTGGTGTGATATAATGAGTCCCAGGGTGGCGATCTCATCTCTGAGTTTTATTCCCGCCGGGTAGTCGCCGATAAAATCCGGAACAGGGGGAATGAGAAAAAATCCGTCACTCTTTTCCGTGTTAAAGTAAAGCCAGAACATGGCCGGTCTGCTGAGTTTTTCCCCGAGCCGGTCGAGTGCCCCCGAACGGATAAGAATACGCATTTCCGGAAGCCCGGGATGTGTCCGCCGCAGGAAATCCTGAAACCCGCGGAAGGGCTTCATTTCCCTTTCGCGGATTATGCTCTCGACAAATTCACGGGAAAGTTCGACGAGCTGACCCAACCCCACCCTGAGTGCCGCCCGGACCTCGCCGTTTTCCCTCCGGTCCTCTATCGAATAGTCGTAACGGCTTGCCGTCACATCCGGCCCGAGCACGGCGAATCCCATTCGCCTGATTTCATTGAGATAGGTCTGGCGCGAATAGTATCCGCCGCCGTTATTGATGACAGAAGTCATGAACTCGAGGGGATAGTACGCCTTTAGATAGGCCAGTTTGTAGGAAACAAGCGCGTAAGAGGCACTGTGGGGTTTGCAAAAGGAATACCCTTTAAAGGAAAGAATCATATTCCACACCGTAACGAGGACCTCCTCCGAAACACCCCTCGCCCGTCCGCCCATGACAAAGTGTTCCCTGAAATCGGCGAGACGGTGTTCCCGGTCCTTTTTGGCAATTATTTTGCGCAGCGCATCCGCTTCTTCCACCGAAAACCCCGCCAGATCGATTGCCACACGGGAGACATCCTCCTGATAGACCATGATCCCGAGGGTCTCCTTCAGGGTCTCTCCGATGAGGGGATGAAGGGGTGTATAGGTACCGGTTCCGAGTCTTCTCACATACTCGCGTATATACATATTCGCGGCGGGCCGTATTATGGAACTCGCAATCACGATATGTTCAAAATCCCCCCGCTTCATTTTTTTTAAAAGCTGCCGGGTCGCGGGGGATTCGATATAAAAAATGCCGGTCGTGTTTCCATTTCCGATAAGCTGCCGCGCTTTTTTGTTGTCAAGGGGATTAAAACGGTCCCATTCGATCTTTCTCCCGTAGCGCTCTCCGATGAACTCGATGGTATCACGGAGAACCGCCAGGGACCTGTTGCCCAGGAGATCGATCTTGACAAGACCGGCATCTTCCGTTCCCTCCTTCTCCCACGCGATCACCGGATATCCGGCAATCGAAGGCTGGAGGTGGGTGTAACCGGTAATCGGTTCGGGCGTGACGACCACCCCGCCGCAGTGAACCCCAATATAATGGGGAAACCCGAATATTCGTTCGGAAACCTTCTTCAGATACGGGGGGAGGCCGTCCCGCTTTTCTTCCCTCCACAGGGACACGAGCCTGCCGATCTCCTCTTCCGGAATCCCGAGGGCCTTTGCCGGTTCCCTGATACACGACCGCCGCCCGAAGGTCACGTGGTTTGCCACCATCCCTGACCTCCCCCTGTATGTGTCAAACACATACTTGAGGACAATGTCACGTTCGTCCCACGGAAAATCAACATCGATATCCGGCGGGTCTTTTCTTCCCATGTTGAGAAAGCGTTCGAAAAAAAGATTGTACTTCAAGGGATCGATATGGGTAATACCAAGCAGATAGGAGACGATACTCGCCGCCGAACTCCCCCTGCCGCATGTTCTGGGACAACGGGACACAATATCGTGAACCACCAGAAAATAAGCGGCAAAATGCTTTCTGCGTATAATGGAGAGTTCGTAATTCAACCGCTTCTCGATATCCGGCCGAATGGAACCATACCGCCTTCCGACACCGGCCATACAAAGCCGCCGGAGCAGGGAGAATGCCCCGTTCTCATCGAGATCCCTGAACCTTGGAAATACGTACCCCTTCCCGACGATCTCCTCTGCGGCCGACTCATCCGCAAGGACTGCGGCATTACGAAGGGCTTCGGGCACTGCGGAAAAAAAGGCTTCCATTTCATCCGTTGTCGCGATTCTTTGATGGGAAAGGAGTTTTTCTCCTTCCGGCAGCCGTCCGATGGTCGTGTTGAGATCGATTGCCCGTAGAAGATTGAAGAACCACACATCGTTACGGTCAAGAACGACCCCGTCATTGATGCCGATCACAGGCAGTGACATGGCCCGAGCGGCACGGAGAAGTCCGATATAGCCCCTTCCCCAGGTAAGCTTGACAAAAAGACCCCGCCTTTCCCGTCCGGCAAGCCGTTTGAGGAGTGAAAAGTTGTCCGAAACGATTGAAAGCCCATCCCATCCGTGTTCGAGGAGATCGGCGACAGGATCATGGGAGGATTTTCTTTCATCTTTCCTGAAGGGGCTTTCTTCATAGAGAAGGGCGGTGATTATGCCTGCAATACGCGAAAAGCCTTTTCTGTTCATGATATAAGCGGTAAAGAGATCCCCGCCCCCCGTCCGGACAGCGACGCCGGCCACCGGTTTTATCCCGAAGCGTCCGGCCGCCGCCAGAAAACGGGGGAGGCCGTACATGTTGTTCCGGTCTACCATGCCGACGGCGGGGAATCCCTTTGTCGACGCATAGCGGCATATTTCCTCCGGGGAAAGGCAACCGCCCAGAAGCGAATAATTCGAGCGGAGATGTATCGGTATATGAAAAGAAGAATCCCAAAACATATGAATGCTTAACATTAGTATAGTACTTTTATTCAAAAGAATCAATATCATTTTTATTAGTTCGGTAACCACCACATCCGATGTTTTTTGAAAATACCCGCGAAGATATATTGAAAAGCAAGGTTTTTCAGCGTATATTGTAGTCAGAGCAAGGAAGGAGAGAAGCGTATGGATTGGGATGGCATCGATCTTCGAGAGTTTGAAAGGATGGAGGGAACATTAATCCCGAGTTGTTTCAGAAAATTTATTATCGAACAGGGAATGGGCGAGAAAATCAAAACGGAAACAACGGATTTTTCGATAAAGGGGATCAGGCTTCTTATTCCGGTGACAAATGCACTATTCAGGGTCGGAGACGGACTGATCATTTATCCTGAAGATGAACGATTCAAACTTGTCGGAGAAATCATTTACGTCGCCGCACTGGATAACAACACCCTCTATGCCGGTATTCGATTCCTTCGCACAAAATCCCTCGATGAGTATATAAAAATAATCGAGACGGTTGTATAAAAAAAGTTCAAATGATAATTGCCCCTGAAGCTTGAAAAAAAAATCCATTCACAGTAATATGCAGAAAAGCGATCGATAATGGCATAATATCGGGTGTAACCAGACGCACCGGAATTTGTTATCATCCTGTACGTACGATAAAAAACAGGTAACCTGTCAATAAACCATGCGATTGAAAAAAATCCGGGAATATACCGGATATCGGCCGAAATCGTACAGACACGCTGATTCATTATTATTAATAGAACACTTTAGCGAACAAAGGAGAATGTCATAGGTGTTTAAAAAAAGAACGATACTACTGCTGCTTGTGTTTATCCTGATCATGATGCAGACATTTGTCTATGGAAAAGAGGAGTCCGTTATCGCACTCCCCGGTCACGAACTCGGAGACCAGACCTTTTCGCTTACCGTCGGTCTTTTTATCCCTCTTTTTTTCCAGGATTTTACCGGTGAGTATCTGAGTGCGAACTCCACCCTCGGAACAGCGGGCCACCTTCAATGGAGTGCCTATATCAATAGTTCCGTAAGACTCGGACTCGAGTTCGGCGGCGCGCTGAGTTTTGATCCGAATATGAAAATATACCTGATGATGCCGATCGCGGCAAAAGCGTCCTATATCTTTAACGTCTCCAGATTCGAATTCCCCATCAACCTCGCAATCGGGGTCAATATATTGAAATATGGGGATGACAGAACGAATACGGTATTTCTCGTAAAACCGGGCGCTTCGGTATATTGGCGTTTCGACGCCAATTTTTCATTCGGTATCGATTGTGCCTGGTGGTGGAATCTCGAGTTTCCTGTAGGAGAAGACCCGGCAATCATGGCGAATTTCCTTACGATCTCTCCGTCATTATTCTATCATTTTTAAGGGGATATTTATGAAACAGCACATCTTTACAGTAACATGTCTTACGGTGATAATTTTATTTTTCACCGCCTGTATGGCGGAGGAATATTCCGTTTTCTGGTCTATACACCTCACGGAGAAAGAGACGGACAACAGTCTGGACAATAACCTCACGATCGGGAGCATGTCGGATGACGGATCTACATACTTCATTTCAACGGGCGGCTCTATCTTGAAAAAAAGCGTGACTGCCGCATCTTCGGCATCCTGGAAAAAAATATCGCTTCCCCGAAGCGGGGCGTTCTGTACGGGAATTACCCTGTACGGAGGAAACCTCTATGCGGGATTTCTCATTAATGAAAGCGAAACCGCTCTGTATCGAACGGCGCCGGACCCGGTAAGCTGGCAGGAAGAGGTCGATGCCGATATCGCCGGCAAACAAATCGTACGGCTTGTCGAGGCAAACGGCGTTCTGTTTGTCGTTGCCATGGACGAAAGTGAAAAGTTCGGTCTGTATTACTTTAATGGAGCGATTTATCAGCCCGCAACCCTTTCGGGTTTGAGTCATCTTATCGTTACCGTTATATGGGACGGTTCCGCATATTGGACGATTGCAGGAAACAGGCTGTACAGCGGCGCGAACCCCGAATCGTTGGCGGAAGTCACGACGGACCCGCTTCAATCGGATTCGGGAAATAAATACGGCGGTATCCTTTTCGCGGGAACCCACTATTATCTGTCCGCCGATAACGGGAAGGTATACCGGTCGGACGACGGTTTTGCATCCTCGGAAGGCTCGGAGAAAAAGACCGTTTCACAAAAAACCGTGAAGTTTACCGAATTCACCGAGGTAGGCGGCAATGTCCTGGTCGGAACCACTTCCTTCGGATTCTATCAGATGGAAGACGGCACGGTGGGCGGGCTCGATCGGATCGACGAGAAGGAGATGCTCGATACCGAGCTCGACAGGTGCCATGTGATGAGGTTTCATGTCCATGATGACAAGGTATATTTCCTGACGGCGGCCCAGGGTCTTTACAGCAACACATATTCCGGCACATGGTCCGGGACATGGGTACATGAATAAAAAGGAGGAGGATGATGGCGGGAAATATCGTTGAAAAAATCGACGGCCGGGTCAAAATACAGCATGTCCTTGTAAGCGTATACGACAAGGAGGGACTCACCTCATTCGTCCCCGGACTCCTCAATGTCAATCCGGACATAAAAATATATTCAACCGGCGGCACGTTCAAGGCGATCAGGACGATACTCGGTTTGAAAGCGGAAAAAAACCTGATCAGTGTCTCCGATTATACGGGACAACCGGAGATGCAGGGGGGCCTCGTTAAAACACTCGATTTCAAAATCTACCTCGGCCTGCTCAACGAGACCTATAATGAAGCACACCGGCAGGATCTCGAACGCACCGGGGCCGCCGCCATCGACATGGCGGTCGTCAACCTCTACCCCTTCACGCAAACGATCGCACGGCCGGGCGTCACCCCGGAAGAGGCGCGGGCGAATATCGACATCGGGGGGCCCTGTATGATACGAGCATCGGCAAAAAACTATCTTCGTGTCGTTTCCGTCACCGACCCGGCGGATTACGGGAAGATAATCGATGAATTGAAATCCTCGGGCGGTACTATTTCGCTTCGAACCCGTTTCGATTGCGCGAAAAAGGCTTTTGCCCATACCGCCGCCTATGACAGGGCGATTTCCGGATACCTCGACGGTCTCACATACGAGGCGATAACGAAAAGCTATAAAGAAATAGTATAAAAAAGGGAGTTTCCCATGGCAACAAAAGATTTTAAATCGGCTTACAGAACGATCATGGACGATCATTTTCCCGATTCACTCGAGATTTCTTTTTACGAAAAATCAAAAAGGCAAACGCTTGTCTATGAAAAAGTATGCTGGACGATCGATGACATTCAAAAGGGCCTTCGTTACGGTGAAAATCCGGGACAGGAAGCGGCGCTTTACAGACTCGCAAACGGCAATCTCAGGCTGGGTGATGTGGTCAGCATCAAGCCCGGCCGCTACCTCGCATCGGACATAGAACTCCTCCAGTCCGGCAAGCACCCCGGTAAAACCAATATCACGGACGCGGATAACGCGCTCAACATCCTTCGTTATTTTACCGAAACCCCCTGCACCGTGATCGTCAAGCACAATAATCCCTGCGGCGTGGCAAAGGGAAAAACCCTCTCCGAATCCTATCACCGCGCGAATATGGCGGACAGGGTGGCCGCCTTCGGCGGCGCCATTGCATGCAACCGGGAAGTCGACCGTGAAACGGCTGAACTTATCGTGGAAAACTACGCGGAAGTCGTGGTCGCGCCGGAGTTTGCCCCGGGTGTTCTCGATGTATTCGTGCAGAAAAAAAATCTTCGGGTCATGAAGATACAAAACATGGGCAACCTGAAAAGCTATATCGGGCAGCGTTTCGTCGATTTTAAATCCCTCATGGACGGCGGGCTTATCGCCCAGTGGTCATATTCCCCAAAAACACTGCGAAAAGAGGATCTCGTGCCCGCCCAGACCACATATAAAGGAAAGGAATACCGCATCAACCGGCTTCCGGAAGATCACGAATACGAGGACCTCATTTTCGGCTGGCTTGTCGAATCCGGTGTCACGAGCAATTCCGTGATTTATGTCAAGGACGGGGTGACGGTCGGTATCGGAACCGGGGAACAGGACAGGGTCGGTGTCGCGGAAATCGCCCGGGACAAGGCGTACCGTAAACTGGCGGACCGCTTATCATGGGAACGATACAAAACCCCCTTTAACGAGTTGCAGGATAAAGGTAAAAGGGATGAAATCGAGGCAGAGACAAATGCGAAAAAGGGCGGGCTTATCGGGTGCTGCATGATCTCCGACGCCTTTTTCCCCAAGAGGGACGGGGTCGATGTCGGTATCAGGGAGGGAATTACCTCCATCATCCAGCCGGGCGGTTCGATCCTGGACTTCGAGAGCATCGAGGCGTGTAACGAGGCGAATGTCGCCATGGTATATACCGGGGAACGCAGCTTTAAACATTAAGACGGCAGTCAGTCCGTCTTTTCCTCCCCGGTAAAACTCAGCGTTCCGGTCTCCGGCGTTTCGATATCACTCAAGGCACCTTTGATATCGTCTTTCTCCGAAAGTGAAAGCCACCCGTCGTGTTTTTCCTTTAATGTTTCCTTTATTTCTTTGATGGCAAGAAGGGCCTTTCGCCTGAGCCAGCGTTCAATATCGGTCTGTCCGGAAAATCGCCTGAGGGCGTTAATCGCTTCCTTTGTCCCGCATGCGGCGAGCGCCTCGATAATCACGTTACACAGCAACGGGTCATTGCTGTTCAGCAATTCCTTTACGAGAAAACCTGATGCGCGCCGGTCCCCGAAGTCCTTCAGTGTAGCGATAATGGCGGCTTTGAACTCGTGATTGATACTGATCTTTTGATAATATTGTATCAAAGCCGGCACACATGACCTTCCCTCTATCATAACAATCGCATGCAGGGCCTGCTTCCGTATTGAAAGGGAAGTCCTGAGAAGATGGTCGTAGAGAAGGGGCAGCCCCTTTTTACCGAGATAAAAAGCGGCCATGATTCTGACCAGCGGGGATTCGTCATGACAGCACGTTCGCAGCACTTCTTCACGGTCATACTTCATCAACCCCCTCTTTTCGGAAAGGGAAACGAGTTCTTTTATGCAGGCCTTTTTGAGTGAGACATTGTCGCTTTCGGAAATTATTTTCACAAGCATGGTTTCAATCGTCGTTTTACGCACATTTTCCAGTTCTCTTGAGTGAAGAAGCGCTTCCGGGCATGTCTCCCTGAAGGATAAGCTGCACTCGAGTATTGTTTTCACAAGCAAATCTTCACTATTGTGATACGAAGCCGCCTGCTGTCCCGCAATACGGGACAGCTTTTCCAAAAATTCCTTCTTGACGCCCGGATCGCTTGAGTCAAAGATATTCCCGATGATTTTCTCCTCCATGACATCGCATGACGAAAATATCCGGTCGATCCTGAGAAGGTTATCCGTGAGGGTGACGAGCAGTTTTTTGTGAGAAAAAAGGAGGTCGAGTGCGACCGACACGCTGAGACGGGAGGGGGAAAGTTCAAAAAATGACGTGTCGCCCCCGATCCCGCACAACAACTCCCTGAACGGCTGATCGAGGAGAAGCCGTGCAAAAAAATCATACCTGGAATAGACGAAAAACAGCGAATCGAAATTCCGGTCACCGGTTCTTACCAAACTCATGTGTTCGGGGGGCGTGAAGGATTTTCTCCTTACGATATAAAGGGGATACGGGGTTTTTGGCGTCAATGTAACGATACACCGATGCCCTCCTTCCTCGTATCCGACATCGATCGCGACGGACACCGGGCCGATGTCCGACTGTTTCAGGAAAGGAAAGGTATCATTTTTCTCACCGATATTGAGTCTGTTGATAGTAAAATGATCCGCGAACTGTAAAAGTATTGCCCTGAAATCGTTTAAAGAAACCTGATGTGAAAGGGATGGTTCGGTTTCATTCCTTTTTTTATCCGAAAGCCTATTTTTTCTGTCCCGGGCGACCGACACCGCCAGGATGATACCGCAGGAAATGCAGCCGAACAAAATGTAAAGAATCGTTTCCATTACAAATAAACCATTGCCGGAAGCCGATACGTTTTCATGCAATCGACAGCCATCGTTTATCTCAGTTTCCGCAGTATTCTGTTAAAATCTTCGATCTCGTATGGTTTCGTAATCACCGCACAAAAGCCGTATACCTGGTAATTCTGTATGATGGGATCATTGGAATAACCACTCGATACGACGGCCTTCACTTTTGGATCGATTTCCAGAAGCTTTTGAATGGTATCGATCGCCCCAAGCCCGAAATTGACCGTCAGATCAAGAAATACAACAGAAAAGGGATTGCCGTTTTCCTTCGCCTTTTTATACAGCTCAACCGCCTCGAGTCCATGCCGTGCAAATTCGACCTCAAAGCCGAGGTGGTTGAGAATTTTCCCGGCTATAATCCTCACCAGCTCGTGATCGTCCATGACCAGAACCCTTTTCCCGATATGCTGTTTATTATTCGACGCTTCATCACGCGGGATTCTTTCCTTTATCGCAGGCAGATAGATATAAAAAACCGTTCCATCGTCTTTTCCCGATTCAGCGATAATGGTACCGCCATGGTTTTTGACAATCGAATATGCCGAGGCGATATCAATACTCTCTTTGCGTTTCTCGATGGAGAAATTCGGATTGAACATGCTCTCGAGCTGTTCTCCGGGCATCAGCACATCATGCTCCCTTATCTCTATCCGTATATATATACCGGGATCAAGCGGAACAAGGGTTTTCTCGTCGATGACGACATTTTCCGCTTTTACAATTATTTTCCCTTCCCTGGCGAAAAGCGACATAGCCTTCTTCATCATACGATCGATTGCCTGTGAAATAAGGGCTTCGTTTGCTTCAATCCGACGGAGGTCATCGGCAAAATCGATTTCAAATTCAACTCTGGCATTTCGCGATGATGAGGCGATAATGGAATCCATCACCTTTTTTACATCCATCTCTTTTTTTGCGGGTTCGCCTCTTTTTGAAAACATGAGTAATTGCGTCGACAATCCCTTCGCTTTCTTTGCCGCGATTTCCGCCTCTTCGATACCTTCCTTAAATTCCGCTTTCACCCCCCCGCCCTGCTTTACCAGTTCGATATTGCCGAGGATGACGGTAAGAAGGTTATTGAACTCATGTCCGATGCTGCCCGCGAGTTCCGCGAGAGATTGAAGCCGTTGGGTTTTCATCAGTTCTTTTTGCAGCCGTCTTTCCTCCGTCATATCACGCAAGATGACGACTGTCCCGATTATCGAGCCTTTATCGTCCTTTATGGGTGAAGTGCTGCACAATATGTTTTCTCTTTTTTTATCCCGCGACAGCAGAAAAAGATTTTCCAGAACAATCGTCGTATCTTCTTCTATGGTTTGCCTGACGGGATAGACATTCATCTCTTCTCCCCGCTCGTATACCAGAACAAGCACATCATCAATATGTTTGCCCATCGCCTCATCCTGACTCCAGCCCGTGATGTTTTCCGCAAAAGGATTTAAAAATGTAATATACCCTTTTAAATCGGTTGTAATGACCGCATCGCTGATGCTTCTCAAGGTAACGGCAAGGAATTCTTCCCTGTCCTTGAGAAAGGATTCGATTTTCTGTTTATAAAGGGCCATCTCGATCGTGGAATGCAGTTCCTTTCTATTAAACGGTTTGATGATATAACCGCTTGGTTCGGTCCGTTTTGCCCTCATTAGGGTATGGTCATCCGCATACGCGGTCACATAGATAATGGGGACATTATAGGTTTCATGGATAATAGAAGCCGCCTCGATACCATCCATATTACCCTTCAGCCTGATATCCATGAGGATAAGATCGGGTTTCCGCTGTCCCGTACGTTCTATTGCGTCCTTGCCGGAATCGACAATATCGATTACCGTATAACCCATTTCCTCGAGAGATTCCTGCAAATCCTTGGCGACAAGATAGATATCTTCAACAATCAGGATTCTTGCTCTTCCTCCCATAAGCGCCTCCCTCATGATTTTCTGCTCCCCTTAAGTGTAATCCATGTTTATTGTAATGTCAATTTTATCAGTATTCTTTCTTGTTTTGATAAATTGGATAATTCATGCGCTGATCCCGGAAAAACATTACGGTGCGTTCCTCCTGTCGTGAAAACGACAGACATTCGGTAACGCGGTTTTTTCCCATCACATGGTTTCCCTGATTAATTGCCGTTCACACGGTCGAGTGTTCGAATGACGGGGATAAAACTCGCGAGAAAGAAGCCTTTTGCCTCTGCCTCTTTCTCAACAATCAACGTATTTTTCATTCGGCAGGTTAATTGCACGTATACCGGATAAATATCCCTAAACGCTCAACCATATGAGGAAAATCCGCATATGGAATGTCTTATTCTCCATGATAGTCAATGAGTGTCGTGATACGGTATCCTGCAAGAAGCTCCTCGTATTTGAGAAACGGAAGCCCGACAACACCAAAAATTTCGGCGACTGTTCCCCCTCCCTTTTTAAGGAGTTCGATCGTTCCTTTGAGTGTTCCGCCCGTGGCAATGAGATCATCGATCAACAGAAACCGCATTCCCGGTCTCACATCGCTTTTATGTACCTCAACCGTATCAACACCGTATTCGAGACTGATATCGACAGCATATGTCTCACCGGGTAGTTTTCCCTTTTTTCGGATAATGAGCAGGGGAAGACCGAGTCTGTTTGCCAGTGGCGATGCAAAAATGAAACCCCGCGATTCAATTGCGGCAATCGCGGTAATGTCCGATCCTCTGTACAATCCCTCCATTCTGTCAATGCAATAATTGAATGCTTCCGGATTGATGAGGATACTGGTAATATCGTAAAAAAGTATACCCTTTTTTGGAAAATCCGGAATTTTCCTGATGGCTGCATCGAGATCATATTCCTGTTTCATGTTGACCCTTTCTTGATATATGTTTGAATAATAGTATGTACCCAGTCTTTTATCACTTTCGTATCGATCCTTCCGTTTTTGAAACATAATCCCCGCTCGATCAATGTGATATCCGAATCGCCAAGCGCTTGCGATAAGAAATCTGTCGTTTCTTCAGAATCAAAAGTAAATACACCGGCGATCCGGCCTGCGAGATTGATCCCCTTCAAGGCCCTGATAATTTCAGTAAAATCGGAATGTACCGGTTTTTTATCTTCTTTTTTCGACCCGAGAATGACGATATTACCGACTGCCAGATCGGGCATATGCGCATCGCGCGCTTCCTTGATTACGACATCGAATTTTTCATTGACAAATGTGCTTTTTATTGCGACTGCCGACTTCTGTACCAGTTCGTCATCCGGCGCAAAAATAATGACAACTTTCTTTTCTTCTGACATTATAAATTTCCTTACCGTTAAGGTTGTTCTATTTTGATTGTCGGAATAAATGCTTCGATAGTTCACAATGATAAAACAAAACATAGCGGGAAAGAATATACCGCCAATCACCGGATATTAACAGAAAGAATTTAGAGTGTCAATGAGTAAAAATACGGTCCGCAAAACAGGCGGTTTTCCAGTGTTACGACGATACCCGTCATTGAAAAATCCTTGATTTTCACCATTGAATAAAATAAGATTTAAAGTGATATGACGACAATTCTTCCTGTTGCAAGCGGAAAAGGAGGGACCGGAAAAACCATTTTTTCCGCGAATCTCGGCGTCACACTCGCACAAATGAGAAAAACCGTCGTCCTTATCGATCTCGATCTCGGCGGATCAAACCTGCATACGTGTCTCGGCATACAGAACAGCAATCCGGGAATCGGCGATCTCATTTATAAAAAGGAAAACAACCTCTCGGCGCTTCTTTTCAAGACCGATATCGACCGTCTTTTTTTTATTCCCGGTGACTCCCTGCTTACCGGTACCGCAAATCTTGATTACGCGTCCAAACGGAAAATCATTAAGCAGATACACGCACTTGAAGCGGACTTTATCGTTCTCGATCTCGGTTCCGGTTCAACCTTTAATACGATCGATTTTTTCCTGACTTCCTCAAACGGCATCATTGTTACCACTCCGGAGACAACGGCTATTCTCAATGCATATTCCTTTCTTAAAACCGCCCTCTTCCGGCTTCTCTACCGGAGTTTTCCCGCGAAAAGCAGCGAAAGGGAATCGATATTCCGTTTTCTGACAAGCAGGATAGAAGGAACCCACATCTCCTTTCGATCACTTATCGATGAATTGAAACAGGCCAACCCCGCATCCGGCACAACGGTGGAAAACCAGATAGCCGGTTTGAGACCGAAAATTATCATCAATATGGTGACATCCAAAAACGATCTCGCTATCGGTTCAAAATTACGGCAAATCACCCTGATGAATCTCCTTTTAACACTTGAATACATCGGTTTTTTACAGAAAAATCAGGATGTGGGTATGTCGGTGATAAGGAGAAAGCCCGCTGTTCTGATCGCACCCGATTGTTCATATTCGCTATCCATCCGTGCTATTGCGGAAAAACTCATATCTTCCTCGCGTTTTCAGGTCCCCGCGCTTTACGAATCGGACGAGGATATCGAAGAACTCCGGTCGAAACTCCATTGACATGGTGAGTAAAAACCCGACTGTCAAGGAACTTCTCCGAATGCGGCGGTATTTATAATAAAATAAAACGGAACATCCGGACACGCTGTATTTTCGTTCAAAGGAAACGGCGATAGCGTTCCATTAAGATTGACATAATTCAAAAATAATGATATTGTTTTCACTCTTCAACGAATGGTTCTTTGATTTCGAAGAAAAAAATTTTGTCGCTTAAGTAAAAGCAAAAAAAAACATAACATACCACGTAAATTAAACGGTATGGTTTAAAAATGAATGGAGGTCACATGTCAAAGGAAATCAATGAGAATCCACAGATACTCAGGGACAGTGAGGGATGGATTACCTACCGACCTGAAATTAAAGTACTCGACTGCACGATCCGTGACGGCGGACTCATGAACGACCATAAGTTTGAAAACGGTTTTATTAAATCTGTGTATCAGACCTGCGTGGAAGCGGGGATTGATTATATGGAACTCGGTTATAAAGCGGACAAGAAAATTTTCGCACCATCGACTTACGGAAACTGGAAATTCTGCGACGAAGACGATATCAGGAAAATAGTCGGGGAAAACAACACGGGGCTTAAACTCTCGGTAATGGCGGATGCGGAAAGAACGGATTACCATACGGATATTCTGCCGAAATCGGAGAGTGTCGTCGATATGATAAGGGTGGCGACATATATTCATCAGATACCCACCGCTATTGAAATAATCATCGATGCCCATGAAAAAGGATATGAAACCACCGTCAATCTCATGGCCATTTCAACCGTGCAGGAACGCGAACTCGATGCGGGTCTCGATGCACTTTCCCGGACGCCTGTCGGGACCATCTATCTTGTCGACAGTTTCGGCTCGCTTTACCACGAACAGATTCAATATCTGACACGGAAATATATGCGGTACGCACAACCCGGAGGAAAGCATGTGGGAATTCATGCCCATAACAATCAGCAACTCGCCTATGCCAACACAATTACCGCGGTCATCGAAGGCGCGAACCTGCTCGACGCCACCATCGACGGCATGGGACGAGGCGCGGGTAATTGCGCGCTTGAGCTTTTAATCGGTTTCCTGCACAATCCGAAGTTCCATCTCAGACCCATTCTTAAATGCCTGCAGGAGGAAGTACGTCCTCTTCAGAAACAGCTGAGATGGGGCTGTGAAGTCCCCTATATGATTACGGGCCAGCTGAACCAGCACCCGAGGGCGGCAATGAAATTCCTTGCCAGTGACGATCGGGAAAAATATGTTCAATTCTACGATTCGGTGATGGAAGAAGAGTAAATCAATGGATATCGTGCAATCGATAATTCTTGGTGCACTTCAGGGTGTGACGGAGTTTATCCCTGTTTCGAGTTCCGGCCACCTTTTGGTTTTGAGAACGTTCATGGGACTGGAGGAAATTCCCGTACTTTTCGATATACTGCTTCATGTCCCTACGCTTCTGGCGATTGTCATCGTTTTCAGAAAAAAAATAATCGAACTCGCTGCCGCCGTCCCGCCCCTCATTGAAGCCCTGATTAAGCATGAAAAAGCCCCCCAAAAAGAAAGGGAGGCGGGGAGACTCATTTCGGTCCTCCTCGTTGCCACCGCGGCAACCGCCCTGCTCGGTGCCGGAATAGAAAAATTAAAGGATTATATTCCCGTGACGCCAAAAATAAGCGGTATTCTTTTTATTATAACAGGACTTATTCTGATAGCAACAAGGTTCATGCATGGTAACAAAGAATATAATCAGATCGGTATCAGGGAAGGTATAGTGACGGGGATCGGACAGGGAATCGGTGTTTTGCCGGGAATATCACGCTCCGGCATCACCATCGCGGCTTCACTCTTTTCGGGAATGAAACGGGAGAATGCAGGGGAATATTCCTTTCTCCTGGCGATACCGGCTATACTCGGAGCACTCCTTCTTAAAATGAACGAGGCCGGCAGCATGCATATCGCCCCTCACGTCCTGGTAATCTCGCTCCTGGTAAGCTTCGTAACCGGATTGCTCTCACTGATTTTATTGATTCGGCTTGTAAAAAAATCCCGGCTTTACTTTTTCAGTATCTATCTTATTCCTGCGGGAGTTCTCACCATCATCTTCGCCTGACCCGGGTCACACACCGATGACTAATAAACCCGTACCCGGTTAACATCCAGCCAAAATCAGATTTATATCACGGGCAGCGGTTCATTACCATAAGAAGACCACCTCCTTCGGAGGTGGTTCACAGGACATTCTCTTTATTATGATAAAGGCTTTTTCAAATTCTCCGGTATGTTTTATTAAAAATCCACCTGGTTTGCAGGTGGATTTTTACTACCGTGATTCGTTCTCGAAAGAATACTCGATTCCTTATCCGATGATAATCGCCTCTACAGGACAATTATCAGCAGCATCCTTGACATCATCTTCGAGATCTGACGGAACTTCCGCCTTGATGACTTCTGCCAGATCGTCTCCCATTTTAAAGACATCCGGCACACTATCCGCGCACAGACCGCAGCCGGTGCATGCGCTATCGTCAATTTTAACCGTCATACAATATTCTCCTTGGATTCAAGCTTTGTATTATTGAGGACTACCCTCATTATTTGACGATATAATAAAAAAAAAACGAATAAATGTCAAACGCAAATAAAAATATATTGCCGGGACAAATCGGAATATGACAAACTACCTATTCAGGTCGAGATAAAAACAAACCGATATTCATATAAGGAGAACACTGTGAAAGAAAAACCGTCTCGTTTTGCTCTTATAATAGCCGCTATCTTCGTCCTTCTCGGCTCTTACCTCCTTCTTACACTCTTCTTCTCGTTTTTCAAGGATACCTTTTTGCCCGATTACCGGCATGTGCTGCTGCTTCCCGGTACGTTCCTGTCGTCCCGCTTTTTCCTTGCAGCATTTTATATCCCCTTTTTTCTTTTTGCCGGTGCGATCATTATCGGCAAACGGCCTTTCAGCTACCGGCGTCTCGTGACGCTCCTGCTTACTGTTCTGCCATTCATCACATTCACAGTGTTTCTCTGCGTGATTTCTCCTCAAAAAGTCCTGGGTAACTACCTTTCACACCATATCAGAAGTAATTTTGGAGACATACCCGGCGGGATACTTCTCCTTTTTCTCTTTCTATGCGAGATTTTCCTAATCTATACGTACGCAAGAAAACCCGCTGATGAAAATCAGGCCGCAATAAAGCCCCAAAAAAAAGGAAAAGCATCCGTCAATAACAAAAAGCCGTATCAAATCGAAAACGGTGAAGAACTCATGTCCGAAGCGGTACGGCGAAAGTTTATCCTCGACCTGCACCGGAGGAAGCGGGCATCGAAAGAGCTTTATCCCGGTGACGGGAATACCCTGGTGGAAAAGCATCCTTCCGCCTCAGGCGACATCGCTGACAGGGAACAGGTCACCAATCGAAACAATGCAGCCCGGTTCCTGCTGCCGGTTCCCGAACAACTGCCGCAGGCGAACGCCCCGGACGAATCGGTGCAGATCGAAACAGAGGATATGGATCAGCCGCTCGTTGTCCCCGATGCCATCGATGAAAAGCAGAACCGTGAAGAAGAATATCCCCAGGATATCACCCCAAACACGAAGTCTTCATCCAAAACAGGGGACAATGCAGCAAAACGGTCGAATAAACCATACAGAATGCCGGTAAACGGGCTGCTCAAGGATTACAAAGACAGCTCCTACCGCGCGATCGACGATGAGACCCGCTCTGCCGGCCGGATCCTTATGGAAACCCTGAACGAGTTCAAGATTACCGCCGAAGTGACGGGGATTCGAAGAGGCCCCGTTATCACCATGTTTGAAATACTTCCCGCGCCGGGAGTAAAACTCTCTAAAATCGTCAATCTCGCCGATAACATCGCGCTTCGACTCGCGGCGTCCCGGGTACGTATCGTGGCGCCGATACCGGGCAAGCATGCCGTCGGGATCGAGGTTCCCAATAAAAAGCGCGCCATCGTCTCCTTTAAGGAACTCATCTCCCTCGAACAGTTTTATGCAAAAAAATACAAATTGCCGATTGTCGTGGGCAAGGATATCGCGGGGGAAGCGAAAATCATCGATTTGAGTCAGACCCCGCATCTTCTCATTGCGGGGGCAACAGGATCTGGGAAATCGGTCTGTGTCAATTCCATTATATGTTCTCTGCTTTACCGGCATTCACCGGATGAAGTAAAAATCATGCTGATCGATCCGAAGATTATCGAACTCAAGTTCTACAACGATATTCCCCATCTCCTTACCCCGGTTATCACCAATCCCAGGCGGGCATTTCAGGCGCTTCAGTACTGCATCTGCGAAATGGAACACCGGTATTCACTGCTCGATTCCATCGGTGTCAGGGACATCGAATCATTCAACAATAAAATCACGAAAAAGAAGCTGACCGTTTCAAAGCTTCCCTATATCGTCATCGTTATCGATGAGTTCGCCGATTTTATCGCCACAACCGGAAAGGAAATGGAAGCAACCATTGCCCGGCTTGCGGCCATGTCCCGTGCAGTCGGCATACACCTCGTACTTGCCACACAACGGCCTTCGGTGGAAGTGATTACCGGTCTCATAAAGGCGAACTTTCCCTCACGCATCGCGTTCATGGTCGCAAGCAAATTCGATTCCCGGATTATCATCGATTCGGTGGGCGCGGAAAAACTCCTGGGCAAAGGCGACATGCTGCTCACTACCGCATGGAATCCGATCCCCACGCGAATACAGGGGGCCTTCCTTTCAGAAGAAGAAGTCGAAGCTATTGCGGCCTGCGCCAGATCATTCGGTGAACCGGACTACATCGACGAGGAAATTTTTATCGAGGAGGAAGACGAGGAATCGATACAGATTGGAGGTCCCGATCCCCTTATGGAAAAAGCGCTCGATATCGTTATCGCGAAGGGAAAGGCGTCGGCTTCATTTTTGCAGCGGCGGCTGAAAATAGGGTACAACAGGGCGGCAAGGCTTATCGAAGAATTGGAGATGCGGGGTATCGTCGGTCCCCAGAACGGAAGCAAACCGCGAGAACTGCTTCATATACCGGATAAAAAGCAATAGCCTCACATGCCGTCGTTTCTCGTGGCGGGATAAACCACGTCGAATTGCGTTAATTGCTCATAATCATTTGCCTTTTTTTTCAATTATAAGTACTTTTTGTAAGGTTTTCTAAAAATACGAACATAAAAAAAGACGGTGCTTTCAATAAGGAGGGCGTATTGGAACAGTTAAAAACCTGGCTGCGTTCTTTTTTTTTCATGCTTGAAAAGGAATATAACGATAAAAAGGATTGTATCACTTCTATTCTGGAACAATGCGGAAGATCGTGCGCCGAAAGTTGCGGCATCGACGATGTGGTGCATGAAATAAAAAAAAATATTCCCCCCAATTCTCCGATCGAAGAAATTATCGACCTGATGAACGGAATGGGGCTATGGGATGGAACGCTTTCGGTGACCGGCAACCGGATTACCGGATATTACCATGAATGCTGTTGTCCGATAAGAAAGGCGGGATACGTTTCCTCTCCACTTTTCTGTCAATGCACGAAAGGCTGGACAAAAGCGGTCTTCGAAAACATCTTCAACCGGGAGGTGGAAGTGCGGCTCGAAACGACAATAGCTTCGGGCGGCGATGCCTGCAAAATCACGGTTATCACCTAAACCGCACTTCACACACAGCGCATTATCCGAACCTCCGTCCCTCCCCTTTACTTCATTCCCACGGTATGATACTATGATGATCATGAAAATTCCGGTATGGATACTCATTTGCACGACATTGAGCGCATCTTTCTGTTTTGCGGACACACTCGAATTGACAAACGGGGATACAATAACGGGAACGATAGTCAGTATGGACGAGGAGAAGGTCATCGTTCAGACCGATTATGGTCTGCTTCAAATCAGGCGTGAATATATAAAGGAGGGAATATTTACATCAAACGGAGAAGGGATGTCCGGGCAGAATATGGAAAACAATCCTATAGAAGGCTCCGGCACGGAAAAACCCGCGAATCCGCCGGTACGGGGACTTATCGGTGAGTTTCTTTTTAACGGCAACCTCCTGGATACTTCAGGCCATAGCGACATACTGTTAAATGTCAATAATACCGGATTCGGTAAAGGAGCCGATAATAGTGAAAAATCGGCAATCGAGGCGGACGGTACCGGGAAATACCTTTTTACTTCATCCCTCAAGGAATTCGATGAATGTCATTCGTTTTCAATCTCTCTCTGGGTTTATATTCGTAACAGTACGAAATCTCAGTATCTAATCTCCAAATGGGCATCGTCTTCCGGCGAAAAAGCGGAAGGAAAAGTCGCACTTAACATCAAAGTTCCGGCAATCAGGTGTTTCGTCGTGGATGCAGAGGGATATCATCATAATCTCCATGTCGCAGAGGCCATAAAACAGGAACAGTGGCAGCATATCGTCGTCATCTGTGACATGGGCGAACTGCGTCTGTATGTCGACAACAAACTATACGGAAAAAAACAATATTCATTTACGCGTCTCAAGAAGGACAACGCTCCTCTTTATATTTTAACGGCTAAAGCGAACAACGCCCGGACATGGTCGTACTATAATTGCGACGGACTTATTGATTCGTTACGAATCTATGACAGGATGCTTTCTGAAGCGGAAATCGCGGCACTATACGCCGAATTTTAGGCCGGAGGGCCGGCATTGACGCGATCAACGATTCCGGGGGTCACCGTTTGAAGGTTTCTTCAAAACGATGGATCATTTCCTTCATATTGAGTTCGATAAATGTGTCATCTTCTTTCTGCACAACGGTTCGCATGATCCCCGCATTGATAATCATTTTTGTGCAAAGAAGACATGGCTCTATACCGCAGAGTTTCCCTGTTTTGGCATCGACCCCAGACAGATAAAGGGTCGCACCGAATGTTCTGTCCCTCCCGGCATGAATAATCGCATTCTGTTCGGCGTGGACGCTTCTGCACATTTCGTAGCGTTCACCGGAAGGTATCTTTTTTTCTTCCCTGAAACACCACCCCGCAGAAAGTGAATCCATGCATCCCCTCGGCGCCCCGTTATATCCGGTCGATACGATCGCATCGTTCTTTACGATGACCGCCCCGAATTTCCTTCGAAGACAGGTCGCCCGCATCGCGATATCCTTTGCGATATGGAGGTAATACAAATCCTTGGAAATACGTTTATTTTCCATCATCCACTTCCTCCATTCTTTTTTTAAGATCTTCTTCCGATGATTCATTGATGATCATGATATCCGCCATGGCGATCGGACCGCCTTTTTCGATATTCTCGATTTCAGCATAATCCCTTGCCCGCGCCTCTTCCCTGGCAAGCGGACGCATCCGCGTGTCACTGTCTGCCGGATCCCGCTGGCGGCGTTCAAGCCGTTCATAGCGTATTTCAGGTGCGGCATGGATACAAACCACATTCATCATCGCACCGAACTTTTCTTTTAGAATCCTGTACTCACTCCATGAGTACAGACCGTCTATAATCACATTGCCCTTTTTTACGGCAGCGTCAATACGGGGAAGCGAGAGAATGGCGAAAGCCCCCATTCCGTATATTTTCCGCAGGGATTCCCGCATTTCTTTCTCGTTTGCCGGAGTAATCTCCAAGCCATTTTCTTTCAATTTATCGATCGTGATCTGGCCGAATCGAATATAATGCCAACCCCTCTCCTTAAGAACGTCACAGGCGACCGATTTTCCCGCGCCGCACATGCCGACTATTGCCATGATTCTATTATCCATACGCTTTTCCTCGATACATCCCCCTTTCATATGTAGCGTGACATTTTTTCTTTGTCAAGCGCCGTGAGAAAAACCGTGAGGCTTCGATATTTTCAGATTATTATCAAAGGGAACAAATATACTCCCTTTTATACAGGGTTGAATTTTCGGCCGCTTCTCTATATGATTATAAGGAATAAAAAAGTCAAGAATGAGATGGAAAGAATACAGGTGACGTTTTGGCAGATAAAGTAATACGTATTAATCCTCTTGATTGTATCGCCAATTTATTGATCGCTTATTATAAACCGATACAATTGATAGAGCATAAATACAAGACAAAAGTGATCGCTATCGGTCTTCTCAAAATCGCCCAATTTGCCGATGCGATATACCTCGACCCATATAAAGAAAGGCTGGTAAGTTACAAAAGCCTTATCAAGGATCATACCGATCATTTCAAGATGGCCGAGTATATAACCATTAATATCTTCTCCGATATCCTGAATACCCTTTTTATAAATTATCTGAAGGCAAATACGAAAAAAGACGCCCAGCTCCTTGACCAGCTTATTATAATCCTCAACGCACAATATGAAAATCGGGCACAGGCTTTGATTCATTCCGTTCGAACGGGATTTATTCAGAAATACAGAAAAATGAGTGAAAAACGATTATTGGCCCATTTCCTTATGAAAAAATATCTCAATAAGTCGGAAAATTACGACCTGCTTGCCGCAATGATTGTCAAACGGTGCCTTATCGGTGTTACACAGGAGGAAGTCGAAAAGAGAATCGCCTCATCGGTTTATAATTATTATATTTATGGAATTTATTCACGTGTCGAGGTAACGAATATCTATAATATTACCTTTCAAACGCCATACGGTATCCAGCCCATGAAATATTTTACAAAAATTCAATCTCTTGCCCGCTCCATCATTAATACCGTAGAAGAGAATAAAACGACGGTTAATTTTTTCGGGAAAATATTCGATCCATTCATAGATATAGAAAAACTCTTCAGTAAATGCCCCAATATCACACTCATGTATTATTAAAGCGGCTGGAGTGAAATCTGAAAAATCGATGTAATACCAAGATACACCCCAAAACCGACAAGAAATAAGGCACAACAGCCGAGAATCCCGTAATATACCTTTTTATTGATATACCGTCCGCCTAAAAAGGCAAGCATGGATACGGGAACATAACAGGCGAGATCACCGGCCTCGTGACCTGCAAAAAATGCGAGTATGGATTGCCAGTTTTCCAGAGAAATATTGTACTTGATGAGAAATGCGGAACCGATTGACGCCCACCACATCCACCAATACGGATTACTCATTGAAATCACCACCCCGCCTATAATGGGATTTTTTAATAACGCCGGTTTCTTTTCACTATTGTTTTGCTGAAGAACATCGGTATTCTCCGTGAAATCTGTCGGAATTTTCCCTTTTATAAGATTGATGATGATGGAAACGCCGCAGTAGATCAAAAAAAGGCATCCTGCCAAACTTACAATAAACCTGATAACCGCATTTCCGAGAATATAGGAAAATCCTGAAAGTAATGCGATGAGAATCGCGGATTCAAGAATCGCATGACCGGTTATCACCCAGAGGCCTGTAAGAAAGCCGTGCTTTTTCTGTTCTACTGATTTCATTATCGTATAGGTAAGCAGTGGTCCCGGGACGAGAGCACCGGTCAGGGCGGTGAGGAACGATAAAGAAAACACTATCCAAAATAGCTGAATCGTCATTTTTTCGACCTCCGTCCCCACTCTATACGTTCACACT
>JAFGHO010000118.1 GCA_016930085.1 Spirochaetales bacterium | reverse complement strand
GGGATCTACCTGGGATTACATGATAATGTGTACGGAGGGATATCAGAGCAGCGGCAGCTCCAATATAACAGTGGGCGGCGCCTCATCCTCCTCTTCTTCCTCCACGACGACGACGACGTCGAATTACGCGACCAATCCTCCGGCGAACCTCGGTGACGTCAATAATGACAACCAGGTAAACATCACGGATGCTCTTCTTATTGCGCAATATTACGTCGGCTTGAATCCCTCGAACTTCAACTCCGGAAATGCAGATACGAACAGGGACGGCCAGATAAACATCACGGACGCATTGCTTATAGCCCAGTGCTATGTGGGCCTCAGGTCGTGTAATTTCTAGTGATACTATAGTCTTCCGGCAAGGGCGATCCCGTCATCCCGATCCATCGTGATCGTCAATGGGGATTGAAAGGGGTGCCGATTAGCGGAAAAACATATATGTATTATTATTACAATGTGTACGCGGGACCGGATATATCCGGTCCCGCGTTTTTGTATCCCTGCCTGCTTAACGGTATTTCCAAAAAAGCCGCCAGGCAGGTTTTTAAAGTGCCTTTTATTACATATAAAGAATGCTTATATACTTTATATAGGGGAATAATGGATGTGAATGACTCTATTGATAATGGTTTTAAAATTATCCTGTTCACGGCGTCCTGCAAATCACCGCCGCTTCGCTACCATGTGAAAAGCACTGTATAAAACGGTAACCTTAAAACTCCAATAGTAAACAAGGTGGGATAAATGTATCAACATCACAGGAATTCCATTGACAATGTGATCGAAAAGATGAAAAAGAACGACAATGTCCTTGCCCTGATTATTGCCGGTTCCATCGCACACGGCTTCGCGAATGAAGACGCTGATATCGATATCATGATCGTTGTGTCACGGGAAGAATACGAAAAACGATGCAAAGATAATGAAGTACTATATTGGGAACGGGAAAGCTGTACGTACGAGAAAGGCTATGTGGATGGGAAGTATATCAGCACGGAGTTCATACGGGAAGTCATCCGGCATGGAGGGGAGCCGGCACGATTCGCCTTTAAGGACGCATACATCGCATACTCCAGAATTCCGGATCTGGAGAATATGATTGACGAGGCGTCACGGTACCCCAAACAATACAAAGATGCGAGGATGAGGCGATTATACGCCCGTTTTCTCGAATGGAGATGGTTTTACGATGAAGGGAAAAACAAGAATAATGTCTACCTGTTCAATACCTCTCTCTGTAATATTGTTCTTTATGGCGGACGGTCGATCCTTGCCTATAACGAGTTACTCTACCCCTATCACAAGTGGTTTCTCCGTGTACTGGAGGGCGCCGCGGAAAAACCCCCTAACCTGATACCATCAATCGAAGCCGTACTCGAAACAAAATCTCATGAATCGGTCGAGCGTTATGTTGCGGCAATAAAGGAATTTACGGATTGGGGGATATCGGATACCGAATGGCCTCGTTGCGTGATGTCGGGGGAGAACCTCGGGTGCCATGAATCGGAATTATAATGCGAAGAAACCGGCCGTGTTTTCCGCCGCAATGGGCTTTATAAAACAACGCCAGTCGGATATAATAATCATTCCAATAAACCTGTTTGGGGGTATGATGCATGAGTGCGAGAGAAATGTCCGGAATTCCAATCGCAGAAAAAATACTCGATGAGGTAGAAAAAAAAGCACGGCTTCTTGCGTCCGAAGGAATAGTTCCCGGACTCGGTACGATATTAGTGGGAAACAATCCGAACTGCCGTCATTACGTCGACAATAAACATAAAACATGTAAAACCGTCGGTATTAAATCGTTTAATATCGACGTCCCGGAATCGGCAACACAGGAAGCATTAATAAACGCCGTGGAAGAATTCAACAATAATCCGGCGGTCGATGCTTTTTTGATACAGAGTCCCGTTCCGGAAAAATTCAATTTTACGGAAGCGGTTTCCATGATAAAGCCTGAAAAAGATGCGGACGGTTTACATCCTTATAACCTGGGCAAACTTGTATTACAGGAAGACGGCCCTTTGCCCTGTACCCCGGCCGGTATCATGGAAATGTTACGGTTTTACGAAATTCCCGTTCAAGGCAGACATGTCGTGATTGTCGGCCGCGGCCCCACGCTGGGAAGACCCCTGGCTTTGATGTTATCCATGAAGCGGGAATACGCAAACGCCGCCGTCACAATGCTGCATTCCGGTGTAAAAAATATAAAGGATTACACGGTACTGGCGGATATTATCGTGTGCGGAGTCGGTATACCCGGATTCATTCGACCCGATATGGTCAAAAGGGGTTGCGTTGCGATCAGCGGGGGTATCACCTGGGAAGGGAAACGCCTGATTCCGGATATCGATGTCGCTGTCGGAGATGTCGCCGGCTGGATAACGTCGAGACTTGGCGGCGTCGGACCGACGACGATCGCCATGTTGCTGAAAAACACGATTATCGCCGCCGGGAAACGGCTTGACGGTATACGAACAGGCTCCCGCGACTGACACCGGATATCCGGCCGCTTGACACCACTGCTGCTTCCGCTTCATTTGACCGCCGAGAAAGGATATGACGGCATAGCCGTGGCAATCGTAAAATGAAAAATATCGGGAAAATTGCAGACATACTGTCACATTCCGACAATCCATCGATCCGGTGGAAGATACGGGTGCATTTTTTTAACGAAGACCCCGACTCCAAAGCGATCAAAAAGATATCCCGGGAGGTAACAAACTCACCCAATGTAAAACTGCTGCTGCAAAATCAGTCGGAATCCGGAAAAATAAAAAGCGGCCATGGCGTTTATGATAAATGGCAGGGGGCCCACTGGATACTGGCTTCACTTTCCGATATCGGTTATCCGCCGGGCGACCCATCGCTTGTTTCCGCCAAGAATGCCATACTCTCGACTTGGCTTGCTCCTTCGTACTATCGGGAATTTGAAGCGAAAAGCAAACAGGATGCGTACAGGGAACAAGGCGTACCGGTCATGGAAGGCCGGTACAGGAGGTGCGCATCCCAGCAAGGTTATGCGCTCCACTATCTGATAGTCCTCGGTCTCTTCGACGACAGGCTACACGATCTGGCGGAGCGCCTCATGCACTGGCAATGGCCGGACGGGGGATGGAATTGCGACAAGAGACCACAGGCGTCGACCTCTTCGTTCATCGAAACGGCGATACCGATGCGCGGTCTTTACCGATACGCAGAAACCTTCAAGGACGAGAAGGCGAAATCGAGCGCGCTACGCGCGAGTGAGTTGTTTTTAAAGAGGCGGTTATTCAAAAGGCTTGCGACCGGAGAAATAATCGACAGGGAGTTTGTCCGTCTGCATTATCCCCTCTACTGGCATTACGACATTCTCGGGATGCTGAAAATATTATCCGAAATGAATCTGGTCGGAGACAAACGATGTGCGGACGCACTTGAATTACTGACGAGCAAGTTTATCCCCGGAACGGGATGGCCGGCGGAAAAAAAATACTACAGAACTTCACATGAAATTAAGCCCGGCAATGACTATGTCGACTGGGGAGGGACGGGCAAAAGAAAAGCGAATGACTGGGTCACCGCCGATGCATTGTGTGTCTTGAAGAAGGCTGAATATATCTAGTGCAAGACGGCGCCCCCAATGGCGGCTTTGAAGGGGCGGTCGCGTATTACCGGTGAAACGCCGAAAAACAATACACTGTCAAGGCGATTATTTAAGGAGAATATCATGCCCCACCATGATTTCATAAGCGTATTGAAAAACAGAAAAATCATAATTATCGACGGGGCTATGGGCACCGAATTGTCAAAACGCGGCCTTGAGATGAGCGGTACGAACAATCCATCAAACCCGGATGAGGTCATTGAAATTCATCGTCAATACATAACTTGCGGCGTCGATGTTATCATAACGAATACCCTGACGATGAATCGTATCAATTGTGAATCACACGGAATAAACATCGATATTCGGGAGGTGAATGTAGCCGGCGCACGTCTGGAAAAACAGGCGGCCGTACTGGAATGGGTAATTCGGTTTCGGACATTACCGGGGCGTTGGAAGACAACGGCGCCGATATTCTCGGGGCGAATTGCGGGTCATTGTCACCCCATGAAATGGCAAAGATAGCCGGCTATTTCAGCCGCGCCTCCCGATTGCCCGTTATCATACAACCGGACGCAGGAAAACCGGTACTCAAAGATAATCTGAGTGTATTCGAAATGGACCCCGAAGATTTCATGAATGGAATAATCGAATGTATCGATAATGGTGCCGCTATTGTCGGGGGATGCTGCGGAACAGGTCCCGAACATATAAACGTGATGGCGGAAAGAATAAAAACCCACCTGCAAAACGGGTGGATTTTTACTAAAAACACATAAGAGCGAAAAAGCACAATTTCATTGTAGAATACATCTATGCCATCTCGAATCCGCCCCCGTATTGCTTATCCGCATAGATAAAAAGCAGCCGGAGAATGATAATGTCCAGAACAGTGACAAAAAGGACAAGCCCCGCGGCAAAAAAAACAGCAGGAATCCCGAATAAAACGACGCACACATAACCCGCCGACCCAAAGAAACCGCAGTACGCGAACGACACCCCCATTCCGATCAATACATTGACATTATTCTTGACCGCCTGCATCGGGTGCGTCCATGCAAGCAGGGGACGGAGGAGGTCAATGAAAATGTGTGCTGAAAAGGCGAGTACGATAAAAACAATCCCGCCGGGTATCATATATAACAAAAACCAAAGCGGTACACCCAAAAGCAGGGAGAGAAAAAGGGCATCGATGATAAAGACGGGAATATAAAGCGATAAATGAAGCAAAAGCTTTGCCGTGATTTGTTTTCTTCCCTCAACAGGGATGAAAAGATTGAGGGCGAATGTATGCCCTTCACGGGAAATGCTTGTGGCCGAAAGGCCGTTCAATCCGGTCAAAAGCACGCACACCCCGAAAACAATAAGATCCGAAAAAGGGAAAGAGGAAATACCTTCGATAACAAGACGCCGCATATCTTGGGGTATTGCCCAATACCCGATGACAAGAAGTACCGGAAAGATAACCAGTTCACCGAATGTCTGAAAAATGAAGGTTGAATTGGAAAAAAGCACGTGCCATTCCCTGTTCAAAATACCGATCACGACGGAACGGCCGCGGTTTTTTTTTACTTCCGGTTTCCGTTTTCCGGCTTTTTTTCCGGCGGAAACCATTCTCTCGCTGAAATTCTTGATAAATGTCAACCTCATTGTCATAAGCATGATACCGAAAAGGAACCCGTCAAGGCCGATAGACATGAAGAGAAAAAGAAAGCCCTTTGCGGGGAAAAAGGAAAGGGCGGCCAGACGTATCGGAAGAAAAACCGTCATTATCCGGTCGAAAAAAAGGGCAAGACCGGCGGGAGTCGACATGCTTTGTGCATCCGTCGAGATGCGGGAAATGATAATCTGAAGACCCAGCATCATGATGAGGGCGAAAAACATCCCGCCGACTTCAAGGGCGGTTCTGTATCTCCCGAGGTTCACAACCCGTGAAAGGCCGGCCGTAAAAAGCATTGCCAGGCTGAGGGGGAAAACAGGACCGATAATAAGAAATACGAAACCCGAAACGACCAGTTCCCATGACATGGAAACACCGGCCGTATACACGCCGACAGCCGGCGCAACGATGAGGATATTAACCGGAATGGCCGGAATAAAAAGCAGCACAAGCCGTGAGGCGACGATCAACAGGGGAGAAAGCGGCAGTGAAAGAAGAAGTCCGGTATCCGTCGAATAATAGAACAGGGAGAGCGAGAGGGGGATCCCTGTAAGAAACAGGATTATCCAGCTTCCGAGCATGGCATAGAAAAAAACAAGCTCCGGCCTGCCCGTCTCTATCCCGATGAGGAGCAAATCCTGATACAGATTGAGAAGATAGAAGACGATTGTCCCCATAAGGAGGAGGATTCCGGCCGCGGCTACGGGAAACACCCATAACAAACCGCGTTTTTTCAGTTCCGTGAGGCGGGTACCCGGTAAACCGGCAACCCCGTTTAATAAGGCCGCGACAAGGCTAATCAGCTTCACCCGTCAACTCCAGAAAAAGCTGTTCGAGGGTCGCGTGCTTTCTGCCCTCCCCGACCCGTAATGACGCGATGGTACCTTCGGCGACGAGTCTGCCCTTGTCGATAATTCCGACCCGGTCGCAAAGCCGTTCAGCCACCTCCATCACATGGGTCGAAAAAAAGACTGTCTTTCCCTGCCCGCAGAAGAATTTCAGTTTTTCCTTCAGGCGAAACGAAGCGGCCGGGTCAAGACCGATAATAGGTTCATCCAGAATAAATACGTCCGGGTCATGAATCATCGCGGCAATAATGGCTGTCTTTTGACGCATTCCGTGAGAATAAGAAGATATCTGATCGTTAAGGGCGCAGCCGATTTCGAAATAGTCCGCAAGCTCCCCAATGATCTTTCTGCTTTCGATCGGCATGGAAAAAACATCGGCGATAAAGTCAAGAAATCGTATTCCCGTCATCCTCTCATAAAGGATCGGGTCCTCGGGTACATAACCGATCATCGATTTCACTTTAAGACTCCAACGACGCACATCGTAATCACCGATACGGATCGTCCCGCTTGAGGGGGAAAGAAGCCCCGCGAGCATTTTAATCGTCGTCGTTTTCCCCGCGCCATTCGGACCGAGAAACCCGTAAAGCTCACCCCTGTTCACTGTCAGGGTAAGGTCGTCAACGGCTAAAACCCGCTTATCGCCTTTTCCGTAATATCTGCTTACACCTTCGATCGCTATCATCTGTCTCTTCCTCAATTGTATAGAATAATAAAAAATAGACAAGGGCCGGATGAACGGAATCGAAATTTCTTTAAAACGGCACAGGTTGATTTTTCCTCTTGACAGGTCACGACGCTTCATGCTACCACTTACGTACATCCCGGTAAGTGTCCGGGATGTTTTAAGTCATTGCGTGGCGGCAGCCCTGCCTGCCTTATCGTTAATGTAACACCAATAGTAACTCCGGTTTCAGGTGTGAAAGAAAGACGATATCATAAACCGAAGGGAGAATTATATGACGATCGATAAAAAAATTCTTGATGATGAGAACACAAAAAAGCTTGAAGCACTCAATAATCCCCATATCCTTGAGATTGTGGAAACCTATGTCAATCTTCTCAAACCGGATAAAGTGACCGTTATCACGGATAAAAACGAAGATATCGCCTATGTCAGGAAACAGGCCATCGAACTGGGCGAGGAAACGACCCTCGCGATGAAAGGCCATACCATCCACTATGACGGGTATTATGATCAGGCACGCGACAAAAAAAACACGAAAGTGCTGGTAACGCCGGAAATGAAAATGAGCAAGGTCATCAACACCATGGAGCGTGAAGCGGGACTTGCAGAGGTACATGACATCATGGAGGGGGCGATGAAAGGGAAAGAGGCCGTCGTCCGTTTTTTCAGTCTTGGTCCGGTCGGTTCGGACTTCTCGATACTGGCCCTTCAGATTACCGATTCCTTTTACGTTGCACACAGTGAAGATATCCTCTACAGAACCGCCTACGAAGAGTTCAAAAAATTGAACGGATCGGATAATTTCATTTATTTTATCCATTCGGCGGGCGAGCTCGAAGGGAGGGGGGTAACGAAAAATATCGAAAAACGGCGAATCTATATCGATCTCAAGGGCAACAAGGTGCTTACCGTGAACAATCAGTATGCGGGAAACAGCCTCGGCCTTAAAAAACTCGCACTCCGTCTCGCCGTTTACAAGGCGAATCAGGAGGACTGGCTCGCCGAACACATGTTTCTCATGGGGGCACAGCCCGCCGGTAAAAAGCGAATCACCTATTTCGCGGGCGCATACCCGAGCGCGTGCGGCAAAACATCGACGGCCATGATTCCGGGCCAGACGATCGTCGGTGACGACATCGCATACCTAAAATCCCGAAACGACACGGCGTACGCGGTCAATATCGAACAGGGTATTTTCGGCATCATTACGGATGTGAATCCTGAAGACGACCCGCTTATCTATGAAACATTGACGACACCCAGAGAATTGATATTCTCGAATGTTCTGGTGAAAGACGGCGTTCCCTACTGGATCAATATGGGCAGGGAACTGCCTTCTGAAGGAATGAATCACTACGGTGAAAACTGGAGACTCGGCGACAAGGACCGGGAAGGTAAACAGATCGGCCACGCCCATAAAAACGCGCGCTATACCATGAGGATACAGGAACTCGAAAACGCGGACCCGAATCTGGATAATCCCGAGGGTGTTCCCGTGAGCGGCGTCATTTACGGGGGCCGTGATTCGGATACGTCGGTGCCGGTCTACCAGAGTCTCAACTGGGTGCACGGTGTTTTCATCGGCGCGACGATAGAATCCGAAACAACGGCGGCCACCCTGGGAGCTGAAGGTGTCCGGTCTTTCAGCCCCATGGCAAATATGGATTTTCTGGTCGTTCCCCTCGGTACGTATATCAGGAACCATATCCGGTTCGGCAACGCTTTGAGTTCTCCACCGCTTGTTTTCGCAACCAATTATTTCCTCAAGGAAGACGGCAAGTTTCTCAATCACAAAGTCGACAAAAAAGTATGGCTGTTATGGATGGAAGGAAGGGTTCATAGTGAATACGGCGCGATCAGCACACCCATCGGACTCATCCCGAAATATGAAGATCTCACCGGGCTGTTCACTCAGGTATTCAATAAAACATACACACGGGAATCCTATACAAAACAATTCAGCATACGTATCACGAAATGGATCGAAAAACTGGAGCGGATGGAAAAAATCTATTCGCAAGAAGACAATATACCCGACGAGTTCTTCCTTATTCTCAAGGACCAGAAACACAAACTCATGGAGTTGAAAAAGACATACGGCAAGGACATCGTGCCGCCCGATGCACTGGTATAAGGGTTTTCGTTAAACGGCTTTCGGCAGCAGCGGGGAAGCCGCAGCAGCGGGGAAGCCGCAGCAGCGGGGAAGCCGCAGCAGCGGGGAAGCCGCAGCAGCGGGGAAGCCGC